>NZ_CP045723.1 GCF_009646115.1 Pantoea eucalypti
ATGAGCGCAAATATAATAAATAAAATCCTTAATCACAAGGCAAAAAGATTCAAGAGTATCTTTTCAGATGACTCAGTAGACCTGTATTTTAACAGCGAAAGAAAAACGTTTCATGCAGCTGAATTTGGAAGATATAGAGAAAATCTGACTGCTGATTTTCTGAAAGCATTCATTCCGGGTTATACGGCTGTTTCAACAGGTTTTATCGTATCTCAAAAAAATAGCGTAAGTACGCAATGTGATATCATACTTTATGATAAAGAGCTTACCCCCTTAATTCAGGATGATAACCTTAACCAGTTCTTTCCAGCTGATTGCATCAAAGGCATAGGAGAGGTTAAATCTAACTTGAAGCAGTCGCAGTTGAAAGAGGCTTTAGTAAAACTAGCAAAAGTCAAAATGGTTAGTTTTGAAGTTAGTCTACGCTCTGCTGGTCACAATGGCGACATATATGACAGGGAGCAAAACTGGAACCACGCTTATACTTTCTTGATTTGCAATAAAATTGAGGGCGATACATCAGACCTCGCCAAAGATATCGATGATTATTATAACCAAAATTCTATACCCCATAAGTTTAGACATAACTTTGTATTATCTTTAGACGGCAATGCACTTTTTTATAGAGATAGCGAAGATTATTCTGTCGCCTCTCCTGTAGTTCGTTCAAATGGAGCTGACGTTATTTGCACTCCAGTAAATATCGATAGAGATTTTGATCGCGCAATTAAACACTTTGCTCAGCTGACATATACAAATCTTTCTCTCCAAAAACGTGTAATAATGAATATTATGGAATATTTAAGTTAATTATTAGCTGACATTAATACCTAAACCAGTAGCACGCTTTGCGCATAGCGTGCTACTGCTAAAATATTATAGCTGTTCCCGCTTTTTACCAATCAGCACCTGCTGTTTCACCTCACTTATGGTTTCTTCGGCCCAGTCACGGTCAAAACCCGGCATAGTGTCAAATGCGTCAGCGATATCAGCCGGGATCGCGTCGATATACTCCAGCCCTGCCTTTGCCACTTCCACCAGCTCCGAACCGGTACGGCGCAGCGCCAACAGCTCTCTGGCCATCATCTGCGTCAGCGCGTGATTTGGCGCAAATGCCAGGTTGTTCTGCGGTTCAGCGGCGAACATTTCCAGCTCTTTATCAGTCAGACGATCGTTGATCATGGCGGCTTCCTCAGTTCTCTGTGGCGATCAACGTTCAGTCATCAGGCATCACCGCTATCACGATTGAAGGCAATAACTACACGGTTAGCCGCATCCACAATGGCAGCGAACTGTACGTTATTCACTTTGGCATGAGGTGATTGTCTTGCGATTTCAGCGATTAAAGCGCTGATAAGAAACGGCTGGCTCAAATTGAGGGATTTAGTAGTGCCGGTCATGTGTAATATTCCAGTGGTTAATTCCACGCTGGAGTTTATTACATTCTAAAATTTATTTAAATTTAATCTTATGCTCACTTTGAGCGGTGGCAAATGAAGCCTGCTGGCTCAGAGAGCAGCCAGCAGGTCATCAGGCAGGTAGAAACTTAAAGCGAATGCAGGTTAATTGAGTGAGTCTGATTTAGTTATGCAGGCATCAAATGCGCGCAACATCGCAGGCAATCTGTACAATGTAGTGACAGTTACCAGCGCCAGTACTGCAAAGAAAAGTGTCATTAAAACAAAAGCGAAGTTTGCTGTGTCAGTCATATCCGTACAACTCCAAGCCAGAAAAATATTAACGCATTTCATGAATTTATGCGTTTTCGGTTTTTTCTGATTGTATGCACACTCTAAGAGTCGATCAAGAAGTGATCAGCGCCACTACTAAAAGTAGTGGTACTAATCCTGCTTAAATAACACTTAAGCTAAATTACTGATATTTTTTAACTTATCGCAAGTTATTTCATCTTTACGACGGGTAGCTCTTCCCAGCGCGTCAGATAGCGCGGAGAGAGCATTTCCCGCTTCATCTGGTAGGCCGGATTAACGCCCTGACCGGCAATAAACAGCGTGCCGCGCTGATAGCTGTTCAGCTTGTCCATCACGGCCATCAGTTTATCGCTGCCGGGTCGCGGCGGAGCCTCGTCAAACAGGTTCAGCTGCTGCTCTGAACCGCAGAACTCCCCCAGCATCACTCCGGCCTTCGCATACTCATAGCCGTCGCGCCAGATAGCTCTGAGGCCGCGCACGGCGGCATCAATCAGATCGCGGGTATCCTGTGTGGCCGTCGTAAATGAATGGCTGGCACCGCGTGAGTAATACGGGCGGCGCGGGTCGTGTTTGCTGGTCTGAATGAATACGGTGATATTCCGGCAGTACTGCTTTTCACGCCGCAGCTTTTCACCGGCGCTGGTGGCAAAGAAGCAAACCGCGTTACTCACTTCATCCAGGCTGGTGAGGCGCTTGCCGAACGAACGGCTCACCACCAGCTGCTGCTTAGTCGGCGGGTTCTCTTCGAGCTCGAAACAGCGTTCGCCGCGCAGCTCCCGCACGGTGCGCTCCAGCATCACGTTGAAGTTTTTGCGGATCATGGTTGTGTCAGCACGGGCAAGGTCGAGCATCGTTTTGATGTTCATCAGCTGCAGCCTGGCCCCTATCTTTCTGCCGACGCCCCACGTTTCGGAGACGTCGAGCAACGATAGCAGCTTGTCGCGCCGTTTCGGGTCGGTCAGCACCACCACGCCGCCTGTTTTAGGCCAGGTCTTTGCTGCGTGCGTGGCTACCTTACAGAGCGTCTTTGTCTCTGCTATCCCTATGCCGCATTTCATCGTGGTGTGCTGGATTACGGTGCGCCTGATCTCTTCCCCGAAGGTCTGGAAGTCCACCAGCTTTTCCATGCCGTCCAGAGAGCCGAAAACCTCGTCAATCGAGTACGCTTCCAGGTTCGGAACGTATTCACCCACTATCGTATGGAAACGCTTGCTGAATGCGTCATACAGCGTGTAGTTGCTGCTGAACACCACCACGCCGTAGCGCCGAATGGTATCGCGGATTTTAAACAGCGGATCGCCCCGCTTAAGGCCCACATTCTTTGCTTCGCGGTTCAGCGCCGCGATACAGCCGTCGTTGTTCGTCGCCACCACGACAGGACGCCCGTGCAGGTCCGGCCTGAATGCCAGCTCCGCCGACACGTAGAATGCGTTAACGTCACTGTGCAGGAACATTGTCAGTACGGTGGATCACATAAGTAACCACCCCCCATATTTCCAGTGCATCAGGTTCTATCGGGATCGGCTTATAGCGCGGATTCATGGCCAGCAGCATCGGCACCGGCCTAAGCTGCAGCTTTTTTACCGTAAACTCTCCGTCTACTGAGGCAATTACGATCTGCCCGTCTGCCGCTGCCTTCGATTTATCCACCACCAGCAAATCACCGTCAAAAATACCGGCCCCTATCATCGACTCACCCTCACATCGCACGAAATAAGTCGCCGTTTTGGCCCGGACACAATAATCATTTAGGTCCAGCGGTGTGTCTTCATATCCAATGGCCGGAGACGGGAAGCCTGCTGCAACCGTTTCGAGAAATTGTTTAAAAGCCTGTCGTGGCGCGGCTTCGTCCGGTATTGCTATCACTTCTAATCGCATCATAGCCCCTCCTTATCACTGTACAAAAATACAGTATAAGATTAGAAGTATGGAATTGACCAGTGGGCGATTTCATATAAGAATAAGTACATTCTAAAATTTTATTAATTTCACCACTATGAACTTAGGTTTGAAGCAGATCGAATTGGATAAGTTGCGCGGTTACTGGAAGGCAAAAGGCTTTGTGGAAGCTGGTAGAGCCGAGCCGTTACGGATAAATCGCACTGACTGCTATATCACGTTCCTAAAAAAGAATTGGGTATGTAAAGACCTGAAGGGAAACACTATTGATAGCAGGCCAATGCTCTTCGCTCTGCTGAAACATAATATCTAAGAACTCGTCATTATCCCCGCGCTTTACCTCTGCTTGCGCAAGCCATGCTTATATTGCTTGCGCGGCCTCCTTCTCGACTATTTTGTCACTTTTCTGGCCTGCGACATTTACAAAAGAATTTTCTGGGCCGCAAGGCCCAGCCCTGCTGACTTGCTCCCTTCAATCTATGTGCGTTTTGCAAAACACTATATCTGGTGGGCTTGCACGAGAAGAACCACTGCATTTATGATTTTATCTATGCACAGTATGAATGGCGCGCATGGGACGCAAAGCTATTTATCGCATAGAGTTGAAAGCCGATAAAAAAAACATAATGATGTGGAAAAGGCCAGTCAGGGAGCTTTACATGACTGTTCTGAGGCATAGGGAGTCACGCTAAACAGTGTGGTAGAATGCCTTAAAATGTTGCGAAATTGTAATAAGACTCACTATAGAAGCAATAACGCTTGAGGCTTGTGATGTAATGGACCTACGATATGTATCAGGCCGTGAAAACGCTTACTTTCGGAGTATTTGCGTAGCAGCTTATACAAAAAGTTACTGCCTTTAAGGCAATGAAACTGCTCTGATGTTGATGTATCCTTGCTTCAGATACAAAAAAACCGCCCGTAGGCGGCTTAGTTGAATCCAGAAAGGTGTTCTCAGGCACTTCTCCAGAAAGGCAAAAATCGTTCTCAGGCGATTTTTACCACTGCAGATTTGCTTGAATCAGCAAACACAAGCAGAAGCTCTCAAAGCCAGTATACGGTTTGCGATTGTGGTTGCAACTTGTGAGCGACGAAAAATTTTCGCTCACTTTTGCAAAAAAGTGAGTTTCAATAAAACGTGGTTTCAGGAAATTCAGTTTTTTCAAAACTTTCTCAGCGCGAGAAAGAGTAAAAACTAGTGTTCGAAGACGTTGTAAAGAGTATATTTTTTCAACGTTAAATAATGCGGCAAGGTGGTTTCTCAGCCAATCGGAACCTTGCATGCCCTGTTAACAATGAAGACCGAGCACAAGCAGAAGTTCTCATTCTCTTGCGCGGCGCCCCGAACGCTACAGGTCAAATCGTAAGGCCTCAAGCATGAGATACAACGTTATTGTTGTGTCATTGCTGTTGGCATTACTGCACCCAACCGGAGGTGAGGGTATGAACATCAATACCAACATCTACGTGCCGGTGACAGTCATCCACAGCAACTGACAGTAAGCCGCCTTCGGGCGGCTTTTTTTATGCTGGTGGTCGGGATAAAAGTGCGCGGTAAACATTGCTGGTTTCGTGACGGGCAGCAGCAGTTAAATCAAACCAGATATGGCATGGATGTTAGTCTATTCATGGCATGCATTAGTCTATTCATGGTTCTCACCACCAGCGAATACTTAACGTTAGTCTATTCATGGTGTGCTGGTCATTTCGCCCGCATGACGCCTAAAATTGCAGCTATTTTCTAACATTTACCATGAATAGACTAATGCCGTCCATGAATCACCTAACGTTATGCGCACGTCACCGGTTTTCACCTAACGTTCACCATGAATCACCTAACGTCATTCGACAGGTAACAGCTCTGGGCGACGCGAATGGATCTGGAAGTACACTACCCCATCTTTCTTCACTTCTGAGTAGGTCAGATAGCCTATCTTCTGTAGCTCCTTCATAGCGTTTCTTACCGCTAAATTTTGAGCACTAACGCTGGACGTCAGATTAAGTCGCTCCCGCAATCGCTCCAGTGATATCTGTATGAATCCGTTAGGCATACTCTCAATATATACATAGAGCGCTTGGGCTGATTCCTTGCGTGGTAGTGCCTGTATAGCTTTTAGCTGCAATAAGACTTTATGATCGAATGCGTACAGCTCCCATAGCCTGGAGTCACCCTCAAGCGAGATAATGTCTTTCTCAATGTCGAACGTTGCGCTTTGAAGCAAGTGGGTGATCGTAGCTTTACTGCCATCTTTGTTCTTGAAGGAAACAACAATGGATGCGATGCGATTAAGCGACGCAAAAAAACGATCGCGTGAACGCTGGTTGATATCGTCTACGGCAATCCCGGTAAGTTTGGCAAATTCAGTGAAAGGCAACTCTATCCTGTTGGAGTGATCGCCATACTTAGAGAACGCCCGGATAGCACCTATCCAAGTCTTGAAATCCGTACTCATATCGAGGCGACTGCCACGAATAGTAATATTTGTGTAACCCTCTGCTTTTGCTATCTCTAGCTCGCGCAAGTCTTCTGAGGCATCAATAGTTGAGTTACCACGTCCTGTAGTGGGCTTATTTTTGGCCGATGGGACAAAGACTCCCAAGCGCATCAATGCTATTGGCTGAACGGTTCTGTTAGCCGTTGGTGTCAGTGTATAAGTCTTCCCTTCTTCACCACCAACAAATGACAAGGCATCACTTATTGTCTTGATTTGATTACCATTTTCCATTGATATCGCCTGAACGTAGTAATGTGAATATTTATGACCGCCACCATGAATAGACTAACACCCTACCATGAATAAACTAACAATTACCATGAACAGACTAACACTCAACATGAATAGACTAACTTCTACCATGAATAGACTAATGTAAAACCCACTTTTTACTATTTAATTCAGCAAGTTGAAAGCAAGGTGATCTCTTAGGATCTATTTATGATCTCTATATGATCGATTTATATGATCTATCCAGTGGATAAGTGGATAACCTGCCGTGATGATTAACTAAGTGCCATAACCAGTGGACAATTACGGATTGCTTTACAGATTCCGCGAGGTGATCAACAATCTAAAAAATATTTTAGAATTGGTTAAATCATGGAAAGCACAGATTTTCAGGCCGCACGGGAAAAACAGGCAAGAGCACAGCAGCGCCAGCGAGAAAAACACGCAGCAAAACTGGCAGACCCGGAGTTTCGGCAGCAGCAGTACGCAAAGCAGAAAGCCAGCAATAGCAGGATGCTTGCCAGGCAGATTGAAAAACGTAATTCCCCTAACTGGATTGCAGAGCAAAAAGCTAAAGCAGTAAAACGCGCTGTAAGCGTCTCTGAGCGCCTGAAAGACAAAAAGCCAGCACCAGTGGCAGCGAAGCGGCAAACACGCGCCAGCGCGTCCGGAAGAGGCCTTAAAGGGCGCACACCGACTGCAGCCGAACGCGTTGTTATGGATGCACTGGGGAAACTGCCCTGCATTGCTTGCATGCAACACGGTAAAGAATCGTTACTAATCAGCCTGCATCACATCGAGGGCCGGACTAAACCCGGCGCACATCTGCTGCAACTTCCCCTTTGCGATCCGCACCACCAGCACGCTGCACCGGCAAAGATTCGCGCAGAGTTCCCCTGGCTGGTACCGGTACATGCGGACGGCATTACGGGCGGCAAGGCTGAGTTCTCCCGGCATAACGGCACTGAACAGGAATTGATGATCAAAGCCTATGCGCTTGCGGGCATAACGCACTTACTACCAACCCTGTAATTTATTTTTATTTTTCGCTTGACCCGTAACTATGCAAATTACAAACCGCTTACAGTCGCCCCAAGCTGTTAGCGGTTCCCTGATGGAATTTTTGACAACTTACCTAATCTGCAACGCGCGGTTGGGAACGTTAAAAGCCAGAGAGGCCGCTATATGCGGCCTTTCGCCTTTTCAGGGGTACAGATGTGAAACAGAAAATCGCAGTAATCAGCCTTTCAACCAATCTGCCGATGGCGATCACCGCCATTTACGAAGAGCACACGCTCGTTATGTCAAAGCCGCAGACGCTGCCAAAGGGCATGCGAAAGCAGCTGGCCAAACTCGCCCCTTACGTTGAAGCACTGCGCAAACAGGGCTTTAAGGTGCTGGTGGATGAAGCCACCGGCAAAGTGGCCAACGAAGTCGGCGGCAACCATATCTCACTCAAAACGCGGGGAAGCGACGGGCGCGCAGCGGTGCTAATTGGCATCGAGCGTTACAACGAGCTCCTGCTACAGGACAACATTGCGCTGCCAGCAGAGAACAAGGGCGCATTTGAGATTCCCGACTCCATCGTTGAGGTGGAGTACAACGCCAGCGGTGAAGAGGTCTACCGGATCAACTGGCGCGAGATTCGCCCGGAGCAGGTGCTGACCATCCTGTGCTGCTTCGCCGTGGGTTACAACAACGTGGCGTCGGCGGATTATATCAACGCCATGACCGCCGCAACCGCAGAGCCGGAGCCGTCTCTAATGGACTCGCTTAAACGCATCATCGGCTATGAAAAAATCAAAGCCGTTGAAGCCGTGCCGGAGTCGCTGACCGGCAAGCGAATCAGTGACGAGGAACGTATCCTGTGAGTTATAACCGCCTCGACGATCGCTCGATCAGTGACGTGGTGCTACGCAGCCTCTTCCATCAGGAAGTGATCAAGCGATCCGCCTCATTCCACGAAGACAACCGCGACTACACCATCCGTCTCGACGAGATATTCCGCGCTGACCTGGCGGCATACCGCGCCTATGAAGGTAATGACGATCTGCGCTGGGTGTTCCGTCTGTTATGCGGAATAGAGTCAGAAATGGAGCCGCTGCCAGCAGGCCAGACGCTTTCTTTACCGGATATGGCATGGCTGCGCGGACGCATACGCGACTTTGCTGGTGGCAAGCCGGAGTTAATCAGTGGCTGATACTCCGTTTGCCCGCACCCGGTCCGGGCGCTACGACACGGCAGGCCTTTCCTCCAAAGAGTTCTCCCGCGTCTTTGACCAGATTGATAAAGACCGCCGTAAATCCCGGCGCATAGCGCGGCGCACGCTCAACCCGCTGACCCTGAAGAACAAGGCGCTGGACGACATTATTGCCCTGGGCAAAAAGAAGTCCGGCACGTTCTTCACGAAAGAGGATCTGAAAGGGTTTGAAGCAAATCGCGCCGACGCCCGCCAGCAGTTCAATTCTTCACAGGCCGGTATCACGTATGCGCAGCTGGTGGCCGGTAGTCAGCAGATCGACATTAAGCGCGCCAACAACCGGGTAGACGACGGAAGCGGCATTAAGCGCGCCACGCCCACGACGCTTAAACATAACGTCCTGACCGTCAGCGTGGAGGCGTCCGCCGCCTCGCTCGATAAGCATCACCGTGTGAAATTCCGCTTTGAAGAGTGGGATCAGCTGATAGAGGAAATCACCGATGCCAAAGACAGCGCAGCCAAAATTGCCAAGCGACTCTGCGCTGGCCGCGTCTCTTTTGATTGCGATTGTGGCCGTCACCAGTACTGGTATCGCTACATCGCCACGGCAGGCAACTTCGCCCTTGCCCCGCCAAAAGAGTACGCCTACCCCAAAGAGAAAAACCCGAACCTGAAAGGCGTCGCCTGTAAGCACGTCATTCATGCCTTCACCCGTCTGCAATCCGCCTCATGGCAGGTGCGCATCGGCCAGGCACTGCATAAAAGCGCCAGTAACAACGCCTATGGCGACGATCCGCGCAAAACCACTGAGCACTTCACTGACGCTGACAAAGCGAAATTCAACCGCAACCGCAGTTCACAGACGAACGTCGCCGCTGTTAAGCGTGAGCATGAGAAGTATCAGAAGCGCATGGGCGCGCTGGCGAAGCGCCTGAACAACGACGACGGGCGGATCGACAAACTGCGCGGCCAGCTGACCCGTGCCAAGAAGCTGACCGCAGCGCAGCGCACCCGCGCCGCGAAGAAGCAGGCGGAGCTGGCGGACGAAAAGGCCAAAAACGCCCTTCTGCGTCAGCAGCTGGCAGACCAGGCGAAGATCCAGCGCCAGACGTTCATTGACGCCCTGGTGCTGAGCGGCACGCCCCGCGCCCAGGCCGAGAAGATGTTTATTGAATACGCAAAAAACCAGACAAAAGCAGGTAATCAGTAATGGGACGGTACGACGAATTTTTGGCCGACAATCCACCAACGATCAACGAGGCCACCAGCAGTGAAACAGAGCAACCCTCTTCCGCCGTCGATACGCCGGATAGCAGCAGCGCTGTTATCGATCTGGACGCCGCCGCGCCGACCGCCGCCACGTCACCCGATGGCGATACCGCTGGCGGTCCTGATGACGCTAACAGCAATAGCAGTGAGAATCATGACCCGCTGAGCGCCCCGCTCCCGGACACCCTCGCGGCACGCGAACAGAGCACGGCGCTAAAGCCGCGCTACAAAGGCCACGCCTCGTTTAACAACATGGTCCGCCGCGACTGGATTAAAGCGATTGAGAGCGATTACAGCGCTTTTCAGGCGCTTCTATACCTGCCGGACATGCGCGACGTTGGCGAGGTGGACGATGAAACGGGCTTTGAACAGCCGTCGTTTACCGAGCTCAACAACAACCAGCGTCACCTGAGCTATGAAGATGCTGATCCGGTCATTGTCACGGTGCTGGATTGTCCGGACGAGCGCGAAAGTTTCCAGGTGCTCGATGCCGATGGCGAACAGGACGGATTGACTGACGACGTGCAGATCCTGCGCATTGCCGCTGAAGGTGTGCCGGTTGGCTCAATTCTTGAGTGGAATGAAGAGATGGCCAGCGGCAACCTGGCGCGCCGCTGGTGGTACGTTCACCGCATTTACGGCTTCGGTACGCAGAATGTCGGATCGCTTTACTACTGCATCCCTGCACGCAATTTTGACACCACCAGCAACGGACGTATCGAATGAATCAGATACTTTCCCGCACCCGCGAGTGGGTGAAAACACGCACCGGCAAAGTGGAGAGTACCGGCTTTACCGGCGCCGATGCCGCCGTTGCAAAGGCGCTGAATGACGTATTCAGAAGCGCCGTAATGACCGGGCCGCGCCAGCATGAGCAGCGCTTTGCCTCATTCCTGGCGCGAAAGCCGGAAGATCGCGTATTCGTCGGCAAGTTTGATGACGTCATGGACTTCCTGCGCGCCGTTCGCCAGGCGGGCGCCGGACGTCACAGCGTGAAACCGTCGGAAATGCCGGATCTTAACCGTGACGCCCTGCCGCTGATTAACCTGTCACGCGGGTTTGATATCACCTACGACAACAACGATCAGGAGATAGACCGCGATTACGGCGACATTACCGACCCGTCACAGGGCAATATGCCGCTTGCCGAGGTTGAAGCGACACAGGCCTCGCTTAATTACTCCATCACGCTGATTGCCAGTGACAAAGATACGCTGTCGCTGATGTGCAACACGCTGGCCGCTAACTTCCGCTCCCGGCTCACCACTAACTTCACCGCGCAGGAAAAGCTGGTCCACTGGCCTGTAGAACTCAACTGCAGCATTCAGGATGCCAAAACCATCATGTTCAGCGATATGTCGCCCCCTTTCACGCAGGATCGGATTTACGCCTGTCAGGCGTCGCTGATTGTCATGGTTGATGTGCTGACCGCGCATGAGGTTAATGCCCGCAACGTTCGCTATGACACCCAGCTGGCACCGGGGGGCAACTGATGGCTGATCAGCAGAATAAGCCTATGCAGTACTTCCTGCAGTCGGTCCTGCTCAATGGCGCTGAAATGCCGCGCAGCTGGATAACGTCCGTGATTTACATCGAGAAGACGTCGCTGACTGCGCCGCTGCTGGTCCTGGAAGCACACGATCCTGCCGGAAAGCTGGTGGATGAAATGGGCGCACGGTTTGGCGCTGTGCTGGTGGCAGAGCTGGGCGACCCGACCGGGCAGCGCGGCGCGTATTCCGAGACGTTTTTCGTGACATCGGCGCCCGCCAGCGGTGACGTGGTGCGGATCATCGCCGTATCAGCGGATTTGAAGCGTCTTAAAACCCCATCAGCACGCGTTCGCCTGTATGCCGACCGCCAGCCAGGTGACGTCATGGCGGAGTTCGCAGGCAAAATGACGATTGAGGCTGACGCATTCCGCAAAGCGATGACCTATCACCTGAATATGGGCGAGAAGCCGTCCGGCGTCCTGCGCCAGATTGCTGACGATCACGGCGCGCTGGTCTGGTGCGCTCGCGGGAAGTTCTGCATGAAGGACATGGCAAAGCTGATCGGCTCAAAGGCGGCGTTTGTCTATGAGGCCAACAACCCGCAGGCCGAATACACGATCAGCAAGATGAGCAATATCAACCAGGACGCCGCCGCCACCAGCAGCCGCGATTATCAGTATGTCGGCTACTCCATGACAGAGGGTTACGTGGCCGTGGGCGATAAGACCAAGCCGGTTAAGTACATTTCTGACGCCGATGTAGCCACGCTGACCAACATGGCGAGGGTGCTTATTTCCAAGCTGGATATTGAAGTCAGCGGCAACGCGGACTTGACAGCAGGCATGGTTATTGGTGTGCAGGTCCATCGCTATGACGCGGAAAACCAGGTAGACGAAACCTTGCCTAAAAACTTTATCGCCGTTGCGGTCATTCACCATGAGGATCGGATTGGCTACACCACGCGCATGATTTTAGGAGTACCCAATCAGTGAGTAAGCAACGCGCCATTATCACGGCCACAAAAGACCCGCAGGGACACATGCGGGCGCAAATCCGCCTTACTCCGCAGTGGGAGGACGTGGACGCGGATACCCTGCCCTGGGCGGAATATCAGCTTCCAATCGGCAACACGTTTGTACCCTGCATCGTGGGTGATCAGGTATGGGTGGAGTTCCCTTACAAAGACGGCCGCGGGAAACCGGATACGCGGCGCCCGCTGATCACCGGCGCAGCGCAGTCGGCACCGGGCGGCGTCCCAAGCGTCGCGCCTGAAGCCTCCGGACAGGGTGGCGGGTATGAGCCACCAGCCGTTGACGGTGCGCCTGCGCGCCCTTCCCTGAGTCCGACCACGGATTTTGTGTCGCACCGCAATAATCTGCTGGAGATCCGGTCTGCTGGTGGCGGGTATGAGATAGCCAACACTGCCAGCGGTTCGCGTGTCGGTATGAACGAAAGCGGGGATATTTACCTGCTGGGGCCGGGGAATCTGGTGATCGACGTCGGCGGCAACCTGACTATCAAAGTTGGCGGAAAAATTGTGTTCCAGTCTGGCGGACCATTCAGCGCAACCGCACCACAATTCGCGTTCAGTCAGTAAAGGTTATCTTAAATATAAAATATTATTTAGAATGTCATAACTCTTTTAGTTGAGACATTCCTGAATGAAATCACCCTTCTTTAAAAACGTCATGGTCTACAGCCTGAACCGGGATCTTCCGCTCGATGCAGAGGAACTGGAGCAGCAGCTGCAGACGATGGCGTTTTCTCCCTGTGCTGCACAGGACATGGCTAAATCAGGCTGGATCAACGTAACGTCAGACGGCCTGCTATTGGCTGAGAACGGTCAGTACCTGCTGTGCTGTCAGACCGAAAGCAAAATTATGCCCGTGTCCACGCTCAACGATTACGTTGCCGAGAAAGTGGAGAAAATGGAGCGCGATCAGTCGCGCAAGGTGCGCCGCAACGAAAGGGTAAGCCTGAGAGATGAGGCGCTGTGTGTGCTTCTTCCGCGTGCTTTCTCGCGCCGTTCCCAGTCCTATATCTGGATCGACAGCGTTAACAGCCGTATCTATGTTGACGCGGCCAGCGCGAAAGCCGCTGAGGACATGCTGGCTCTGCTGCGCAAAACAATCGGCTCCCTGCCGGTTATTCCAATGATGACCGCTGATCCCATTGAACTGACGCTGACTGAATGGCTTCGCGCCGCAGAACTGCCTGCCGGTTTTGCGCTGGGCGATGAGGCCGAGCTGGCGGCAATTCTGGAAGATGGCGGCAAAATCCGCTGCAAAAAACAGGATTTACTGAGCGATGAAGTGCGCACGCACATTGAAGCCGGGAAATTGGTCACGCAGCTTAGCCTGGACTGGCAGGAGCGCATTTTATGCCGCGTATCTGATGACCTGAGCATTAAGGGCATTAAGTACGCTGACATGCTTACCCAGCAGAATGATGATATCGACCGCGAGGATCAGCGCGCACGCATGCTGGCTGATTTCATACTCTTTGCGTCCGAGTTCTCCAGCTTCTTCTCCGGGCTGGTGGAAGCGCTGGGCGGCGAGGCGAAGCGATGATCACCTATGGCTCAGTTTGTTCGGGCATAGAAGCGGCCAGCGTGGCGTGGGAAGGGCTGGGATGGAAAGCGGCATGGTTCGCAGAGATTGAAAAGTTTCCCGCGGCCGTACTGGCGCACCACTATCCCGCCGTCCCTAACCTGGGCGATATGACAAAGATTGCCGCCGGCGTTCGCGCTGGCTCCATCCCTGCCCCCGCCGTGATGGTGGGCGGCACCCCGTGCCAGGCGTTTTCTATCGCCGGACTCCGTAAAAGCCTTGATGACCCACGCGGTCAACTCACCCTTGCCTATGTAGATTTAGCGAATGCCATTGACGAAAAAAGAGCTTCAAACGGCGAACCACCAGCCGTCCACCTGTGGGAAAACGTGCCGGGAAGTCTCAGCACCGAAGACAACGCGTTTGGATACTTCCTTGCCGGTATGGCTGGAGAAAATGAAGCGTTCGAACCAGGTCCACAACCTGAACCAGGTAAAAGCGGACCCGGCTGGCGCTGGAAAAAAAGCGCCGGTAAGCACGTGGCAAAGTGGCCAAAGTCTGGTTGTGTTATTGGAAGACAGCGCAAACTCGCCTGGCGACTGCTTGATGCCCAATACTTCGGAGTGGCCCAACGCCGCCGCCGTGTGTTCGTTGTCTCAAGTGCTCGAAACGACTTTGATCCCGCAGAAGTACTTCTTGAGTTCGACGGCGTGCGCCGGGATTCTCCGCCGAGCCGAAAATCGCCAGAGGAAACTACCGGAACTGTTACTTCACGCGCTTCAGCAGGTGGCGGGCTTGGAGACTTCGAACTTAACGGCGGTTTGACAGTTGCTGGCCCTCTTACTGCATGTGGGACTGGAGTCGGTGGCCCTGATTTCTCCCATGCCGCAGCCGGTCATTTAATTTCTGCGTTTGGTGGTGGCAATTGCTCCGGGGCGCTGGATGTAGCAGCGTGCCTGACAGCCAAAGGCCAGCGCAATGATTTTGACGTTGAGACGTTTGCAGTGCAGAGCGCTACTGGCGAGGTAAGCCACACCCTTACAGCAGAAGGGTATGATGCGTCAGAAGATGGTACTGGGCGTGGTACGCCTGTCGTGGCTTTCTCTTCTAATGGACATGGCTCATTTGCTGAAGGGATTTCAGCATTAAGGGCTAAATCTGGCGCTGACCATGAAAGTAGTGCAGTGCGCGTTATTCATGGCACACAGGATCCAAACCTACTAAATAATTTGGCTCCTACCATCGGATGCAATCAAGGGCAGGAGAATGTCATATTGGCGTTCTCTTCCAAAGACTACGGGCAGGATGTGGTAGAGGGCATATCTCCAACTTTACGAGCAGGCGGGCATGCTGAAAGCCATGCTAATGCTGGCGCACCACCAGCAGTGGCCTACGGCTTCCAGACTCGCATAGCGCGTAATGGCCGCGGTGACATGGCTGACGTTTGCCATGCGCTGAGCGCTGAATCGGGGGAAACGGGGAAAGGTGACGCTGCGCCGTGTGTTGCCCGATGTGTTGAGCATGCCGCTTTTGCCGAGAACACCCGTGGCGAGCTCCGGTTGTTTAACGGTGATGGCCAGATCACCGGCGCGCTGTCAGCGGGTGGAGGTAAACCCGGTCAGGGCTATCCATCCGTAGTCAGCCAGTGCGAAGTGCGTCGCCTGACGCCTAAAGAGTGTGAGCGTCTTCAGGGCTTTCCGGATGGCTGGACCCTGATCCCCGAAAAGAAGCGCAACACCCTTGCCGCTGATGAGATTGCATACCTTCGCCTGACACACCCCGACATGCCAGAAGAAGAGGCACACCGGCTGGCGGCTGATGGTCCTCGCTACAAAGCGATCGGGAACTCCATGCCCGTGCCGGTTATGCGCTGGATTGGCAACCGCATAGCTAATCAGATCATGGTGGTGACTGGCGAAACTGAGCCTCAGCCAGCAGCCCTCCCCGCTCCACCAGCGGCAAAGAAAAAGCGTGCGCCGGCGCGCAGGATTGCGGACGACAAATACCCCCGCTCATTCCTGAAATGGGCGGGTGGCAAACACTCTGTACTGGATGAAATCAGGGCGATGCTTCCTACCGGTGATCGTCTCATTGAGCCTTTCGTCGGCAGCGGTACGGTCTTTATCAACGCAGGCTTTAAGCGCAACCTGCTGGGCGACGTTAACCCGGACCTTATTAATCTCTTCAATCAGCTGCAGGGTAATCCTGATGCCGTAATTAAGACGGCCTACCAGCTGGAGCGAGGCTGTCTGTCTAATGAGGCGTATCTCGATATTCGGGACGAGTTTAACGGGCGTGGGGCGCACGCTGTGCGTCATGCGGCGTTATTTTTGGCGCTGATGCGCACCAGCTTTAATGGGCTGTGCCGGTACAATCAAAAAGGCCTGTTTAACGTGGGCTGGAATAAAAAGGGTGAGGCGAACTACTTCCCTGTAGACCAGCTGGCGCACTTCACCGCCATGCAGAAAGAAATGACGTTTATGTGTGCCGGGTTTGAGGATGTGATCGCGCAGGCGGGTGAAGGTGACGTAGTGTTTTGTGATCCACCGTATGAGCCTCTGCCGGACGAAGCCGGATTTACGGCCTACAGCGGCACCTCATTCACGTTCGCGGATCAGGTGCGGCTGGTGGAGTGCCTGGTGGCAGCGCGGGAGCGTGGGGCTAAGGTGGTTATCACAAACAGCAGCGCACCTGCCATTCTGCATCTGTACATCAGCAACGGCTTCAGAATCGCCCCGCTGGCCACACGCCGATCTGTGTCCTGCAAAAGTGAGACGCGCAAAACGGTCAACGACATAATTGCCGCTCTCTGAAACGAACCCAACCCGCTTTATGCGGGTTTTTTGTCTTTGCTAGACTATCAGCAGAGCGCGTATTTTTGATGCCAATTTTTAATGGAGTATTATTGATGACCAATGGAACGGTCTGCCACTGTTTACAGCCAGTAATCAGCGAGTATTATTGATGATGTAATGTACAGGGAGATAAAAATGGACGCAGCCTTGCTTGGAATGATGCGCTCAGGTGGAAGGAATAAAGCCTGGGCTGAAACAATGGTCAACCTTGAAGCCAGAAAGCTGATTGATACAGCTAACAGGCTGTCAGCCTTACATCTTAACGATGGGCTTACCCGGATGCAGTTTGTCCAGGAAATAAAATCGGTTGTTGATAAGCAGTTTGCCGCCGCCCGACAAGCAAAATCTGATGAAGAATGTCTGGAGTGCGTTAAACAGCTTAGATCTGAAACAGAAAACCTTGAAGAGCAAGGAAGATTACTGCTCACAAAGGCAGCACAACTCTATGCCAAAGTGGAGTTTGTACGCGAGAACAACAAAATTGTGGGTTACATGATTTCCGCTGTTCATGTCGCGCTTTCAGGTTTTGCTGTTGTTGGCGGTGCTTTGATGATCGCGTCAATGACACCTCTTGGCGTGCTGGCTGGTGCCGTTCTCGTTGTTGACGGGCTTAATGGCCTGTCCAAAGAACTTATTAACAACCTGTCTGATGTACAAACAGAAGGCATGTTTGCCGATGGGGCAATGCAGGCTGCAAAATTCATGGGATTTAAACCAGAGTCAGGACTGGCTTTGTACAACACGGTAACGCTCACAGCCAGTGTTTATAGCGTTTGGGGGCTGGCGAGAAAGCCTGGCGCATGGCGGCTTTTCAGATGGCTGCCCCGTGATTACTTCCGTAAGATTGACACCATGAGCCGTCCAAAGCTGACCATGAAAATAATCGGCTGGGGTGTATCGGCTAAGGTGACATTCGATTTACTCAGCATAAGTAACCAATCAAGCTAAGCCTTTTTTCGACCGCCAGTAGCGCCATGATTTCCAGGCCAGCACTGGCGGTTGAATAAACGTCACAATGACGACACCGATCAGCAGAGATAAGCCTCCACCTAAAATGTATGGCTTAGTCGAGAAACAGAGAAGGAATACAAATACTAGCGTGCAGGCTGAAACGATCCATAACAGGACTCTAAATCTGTTTTTTAAATCCACTACTGCTTCGTCCAGCGTTCCACCATAGCTTTCAATATTATTTTTGATTTTTTTCAAATCAGCATCAGTAAAACCGGACTTCAATAACTCTGATTCATTAACTGTCATAGTGCTTTACCTTTCATCCTTAAAACGTTAAGTCATTCTAACGCAATTATATACGTGCATGACTCTCATACATCAACTTCCTTTGGCACTATAACGGACTTCCGTACCATGTGGATGTGCTAAGAAGAAACCGCCAAATCTTAGGTTAGCTTCATCCCAGCATCCCTGAAGGCTGGTAGTGATTCTGCCGGAATGCCGCGAGGCGTATTGAGCAGCATTATTGCCTGATCCATCGTGATGCGATTACATACATATTCACGGAAGATATAGCCGATAAGCCCTGCCGCCTTTGCTTCTCTGGCCCTGGCGTTGTAAGCACTCTGGTACTCATTGGTGAGGCGGCTGGTCTCTTTAAAATAGTAGTCTCTCGCTCTCGCGTAACTGTCTGTGCAGGCCACCAGCACATTCTTAGTAACCACTTCAAAGCGCCCTTGGCAATTTTCGCCACAGTCCAGCAACTGCACACCGGTTCTTTCAGAGTATGCCAGCACGGTTTTTTGGATAGGCAGGCCAACAGTGGGGATCATTCGTCCATAAACATCATTCATTTTACGTTCCTTTTCGTCTGTAAGCGTCGGCACCACCTGCCGCGAAGCCAGACTATACGGGAAAAGTGGCAAAAAATTAAATCGATATTTATAAAAACTTTATACTTTAAATTCTTAATTCTGGCTTAGCCGCTCCCCCACCTAAATTACAAACCCTCTATTCTCCCCGCTCAATTAACCAGGACGGATGAATTATGAGCAATCGTAAGACCACACACTTTGAGCTTTTCCATAACCTGAACATGGCAATGCGACAAGATCCGCAGTTTTCCTATGAGTACGATTATTCGCGTGAAACGCGCACGCTGATGGAAACGCCGTATTGGCGTCTCACCCCGTCACAGCGCACCACGCGCAACACCATGATTGAGCAGACGATGGCAAATGCCACGGCGGAAGATACCCGCGTGCGCATGATGGCCATGCGTCCGGAACACCGCTATTTGCTGATCCCGACCTATGTCTGCCTGGCGACAACTGAATACTACCTGGAGGTTAAATACTCACTGACAGATGAGCCTGAGACCGTCGATCTGATGCCGGTCATGTGGTCCGCGATCTATGCGCTTAACCTGGGGCGCGATATGTCTACCGACGTCTGGAGCGAAATGTCTCCGGCAGACCAGCTGACGCAGACCAAATGGGTTGAGAAGGTACTGAGCACCGTCAAGCTGTCGCGCTATATCACCGATGCAAGCCGTGCCGTCTGGCTGGGCCTGTTCGTGACCTTCAGTGATATCCCGGATGATTTTTACGATCTGATGGAGTCGCAATGACCAGTAACGCGCGCTCCGGCGCCGGGGCGGTCTAATGCCTGCTGCCGGTACACTGGATTCCGTTTGCTCCGGACACGGTTTGTTCCCTTCGCGCCAGACTGCCGAGGCTGACGCGGGGCTGTCCATCAACGGCAAGGCCGTGCTAGTGGATGGCAAGTTGTTTAAGGACCACACGGACGGCAAAAGCACCCACAACGGAAAGGCGGTCTCTGGCCGTCCATGGTTCACCATCAATGGCAAAGGCATTGTGTGCGTTGACGATCAGGTTTCTTGCGGATCGACAGTCGCAACAGGCGATGCCGGATTCCAGGTGAACTGATTGACCTCTCTCATGCACGCAGCCGTCATGGCTGCGCTTACACAGGAATAACCATGTTCAGTGAAATCACCTTCACCGGCTGGCTTAAACGCGCTATCGCCGTGGCGTTCTGCGCGGCACTGCTACTGCTGGGCCATAAGGGCTATGTGACCGTTACAGACCACTTTGCACACGTTGCAGCGCTGGAATCAGCCAACGACACGCTCACCACCAATAACAAAACACTCACCGGCAATAACAGCACCCTTAAAGCCTCGCTTTCTGAGCAGCAGGCGCAGGTAGATACGCTGAAGCAGACCCTGGCCAAGCGGGAAAAGGACCGACAGGAATACGTGCAGAAGCAGGCGGAGCTGGAGCAGGAATTAGAGAAACTTAAAGAGGATAGTCAGAATGAAATTGATGAAATCAACCGTGCGATACTGCTTGCTGGTGTTAATCATACTGCTTTGCCTGCCAGCGTTATTCGCATGCTCCGGGACAAAGCCAAAGCCATTAACACCCGAAGTCGTGATGGTCACAAAGCTGGTGGAGCTGCCGCCTCAAAAAGCGCAAGCCTACCTGCCGTGCCAGGTGGATGAAAACATACCCGGATTCACTGACCAGCTACCCGCTTATGTGGCGGGTATTTTGACAATAATAGATGAGTGCAACCGGCGAAATGAACTGATATCAGAGCAAAACGCCCGCCTGTAGCTCACATCTAAAGGAGAAGCCGCTCACAGAAGTAAACGTTAGAGCAACTATCTGTGAACGGCTTGAAATGTTAGCTTTACTGATGCTTTAGTTTGTCAGGTTTTGTGAGTAAAGTGATTGTAACTTTATTTCTGACAAGGATGATGGCATGGAACTTACCCCCAACTTATTGAATGACGTTCAACTTAGCGACGCACAGTCCCCTATAGGCTCCGATAGCGATATTAGGGGGTTTTATAACCATCTTGTATACATACTGAGATTACATCCTGACGTTCATCAAATTCTCAATAAAGTTGAATCAGGTGAACCTACTAATGACCTAATGCCAGGCGAAATTTATCAAGCCACTTCAACTCTTTTCCATGAAAACTTGCATTGGTGGCAATTTGTTGGCTCAACCTCTGGGTTGATTATGAGCTTAAGTTTACCTGCTCAAATAACAAGTAATTTAAAGTTT
This sequence comes from Pantoea eucalypti, assembly GCF_009646115.1. NCBI lineage: Bacteria > Pseudomonadati > Pseudomonadota > Gammaproteobacteria > Enterobacterales > Erwiniaceae > Pantoea > Pantoea eucalypti. The sequence goes on from NZ_CP045723.1 coordinate 20,757, forward strand.
TTCAAAGATTATCTTGCACTAAGCGGGAAAAAAAAACCGATCACTACCTATAGTGACAACTGTCATCGACCTGACGACACTGATGATCCAGAGTTTAGAGCAATAAATCAAATATTAAACACCTTCCATGATATTCATTTTTATAAAGTAAGAACAAAAAGACCAAAAAAAATAACGGAGTGTTATAAAAGCAAATATTTTGAATCAGTAGGTCATTCTTTCAATATTACATATGCTTCGTCGTTAGGCTTGATTGCTACAACTTTTGATCCGGATTACTCATTCCTTCCGAATCCCGCAGCTTGGCAAGATGAATTTAGACGGCTTGCAGATGAGAAAGTTAGCGGTTTTTATTATGGGGAAAAAAGTATAGGCATCCCACCTATTGGGACAGCTGATTTATATGAAGGTCAGGCGCGATTCAATCAGATGCTATATTTGCATACTGTATCTAATAAAACATTAGATTGGTTTCAATTTAGACAGGTAGGCATGCTGCATGGTCTATATGAGTCGGCATTTACGCTTTTCTTGAAGATCCTTGAAGAGGAATGCCCTAAAAGTGTAGATAGTCCTCTCGTAGCACTGTATTTATTACTGATAGATATAGCAATTAATCCAGCTGAGGGTTTCCCATTTGATATTGTTGAGTATGAAGAATTTGTCAATGCTACAGACCCAGGTATTCGTTTTGTTTACCTTTGTAACGCAGTAAAGCATGAGTACCCTGAATTCAAAGGGTTAATCACTGAATATTCATCTGAGGAATATTGGGTGATATCCACTGTTTTGTGCGAGGCTATTGGCGTTATCCCTCCAATAATCTATTTGGAAAAATTCTCCAGCTGGTGCGATAATGAGGAAAGCATTATCAAATTGATGGAGGATAATGAAAAGTTTAATTTTGAGCCGGGGAATTTGCTAGTACGTCTGATTTTAGCGCGATTCCTGAGCTTTCAGCAAGACAAGCTTAAAAACCCCGAGTTTTTCTGCTGGCCTGGAATCTATTTAGAGGGTGAGCGTAGAAATACCACCACTGATCATTTTTATTTGAAACATCAGGCTCTCTTCAAAGAGAACCTCAATATGGATATTGCTCCTTCAATGTTACCTGGAATCGCCGAAAAAACTCTTGAGGATACAGCTGGAGAGTTTTATTTGGCTGTGGTTCTCTTCGAACTTTGTCAACAGTGGATACTAGAACCTGGAGATTTTGAATATAACTTTCAATGGTTATCTAAATATTACAGCAGCGAAGATTTGGAGAGTTGGGCGAAGAATGCCTTTATCACCACATTTGGTGTTTCTCCTGATGATTTTGAGATAGTTACCCCTAAAGCTAGCTCATGACAGATATTTCAAGCCGCTGAAATAGCGGCTTTTCGTCATAACTAAGACCGTTTCAATTGCAAATCTTCAGTTTGCGGCCTGAGCGGCACTATCAGCTGATGCCGTCACTTCAGCCATATAACCCGCTGCCACTTCCGGCCCGCCAATCTCCAGCATAATTTTACGCATGCCCGCCGCCAGGGAACCGTCGCCCTGATTAACCAGAAATTCACGCGCCGCGAGTGGCATGTAAATGGACGCTGTTACCGGATTGTGCATCTGCTGCGTATTCCCTGCCCTGCGCCAGCGCGCCATGCTACGGATAGCATCGTCCTCTAACGTCGGGCATGCCTCCATGATGATTTCAGCGCCGTACATGATGACGATCTGCTTAGCCAGAGAACGTGGCTCTGATTCGCTGAGCAGATAGTCCAGATGATTACGGGCGTCGCGCTGACTTCCGGTTGCTAATGTGTGGGATTTGGTGCCGTTGGTGTACTGAAAATAGAGCTTATAAGACATGAGGATTACCAGTGGTCAATTACATGCCGGAAAGGTACATCAAAATATAAAAATTATCCTTAGATTTTAAAATCTTTTCTTGCCTCTCTCACACCGCAAAGTACAAACCGCATAAATTTGCCTCGTCAAAAATTCCCTCGCAGCCGCGCCCTGAAAAAAGGGCTGAATTGTGAGCAAAGATATTACCCCTGCACGTATGCGTGAGCAGGACATCATGACCCGCGCCTCGCGTGTCATGGCTTTTACCGTTGATGCACAGCGCAATGCTTCCGGCGCGATGATCTCTGATCGCGTCGAAATGTCTCAGAACATTGGCGCTGCAGTACGCCAAGACCCGATGTTTGAAGGCGTTAACCCGGAGTTCTGCCGTATTGTCGGCACCGCCTGGGCGTCGAGCATGATCGAGTACAAAGAGCGTCACGGTCACTATCCACCAGCTGATCAGCTGGCGAACGCCAGCCGTGCGCTGGAAAACCTGATGATCGAATCAGCCCTGGAAAAACATGAAGGCAACGGCAAGGCGATGTTTGAATCTGTCGCAGCTGACATGCGCACCTCTGATGGCGTAATGCGTCAGGCGCAGTTTGCCGCGCTGATCCTGCCAGCGGTACTTGGCGCGGCCACCAGCGACGCGTGTACCTTTGTCCCGTGTGAGCGCGACGAAGCGAAGATTTACGAGCTCCTGAACGTCGCCGGTACCAAGTTCGGTGACTTTGATCAGGGCGACGAGATGCACATGCAGTCTGCTGCTGTGTACTCACAGATGAAGCGCCTGTATCCCTTCCCTGCCGCAATGCAGCCGGACGGCACCAAGAAAACCTTCACCTTTTCAATGAAGACCGTTGAAGGCGCTGATATGCCGATCCGCGCTGGCCGCGCCAAGCTGCTGATCAACCGTCGTCCGGGCAAAGTCGATGACGGCGACGGCAACCTGTATTTCTCCGACAAAGACGTTAAAGGCAACGTGTTTGCGGCTACCTGTAAGGTTGATTACGAGAAAGGCACCATCGCTGTGACCTTCACCGATGCACCGGCTAAAGGTACTGAGCTGGCGGCACAGGTTGAAATCAACGTAGAGAAAGCACCAGGCCTGATCCCGGTTATCAACCAGTCCATGCGTGAGTTCACTGTTAAGCCGTCACAGTTCGTGATCGCGTCTGAGCACACTGTTATGGCCGCGTCGGATCTGAGCCGTGAATTTGGCATCAACCTGTCTTCTACCCAGTTTACCGCTATGCGCAACTGGCTGAGCCATGAGCAGGACATGATGCGCCTTCGCACAATGGCTTTCCATAACGTCTATGACCGTGAATTTGACGTGGCACTGCCGGAAGGCCAGACCTACGAATCGTGGGTAGGCCTGATGAAGCACGCGATCACTCAGCTGAGCACCGACATGGTTAACCGCACCCGTAAGGCCGGTGTCCGTGGCGGCTTCGCTGGTGGTGAAGCGGCGAACTTCCTGAAGAGCCTACCTGCTAACGTCTTCCAGGCTGACCCTAACTTTGTGCAGTCACCGTACATCCAGCGTATCGGCACCCTGTTTGGTATTTACCAGATCTTCGAAGTCCCTACCGCTATCTGCGATCAGTTCGTGTTAGACGGCGTGGCACTGGCTAAAGAAGACATTCTTTTCTACGGCCGCGGTGATTCCATCGGTGACGCAGGCCTGATCGCCGGCGACGCTGTTCCGGCCATTCCGTATGTCCATGAAACCAACCCGTCACTGGTCAACCGCACAACGCTGTGGGGCTCTTCCCTGAACGAGCTGCACCCGCGCAATGGTGAAAACTACTTCGCCAAGCTGACCCTGACCAATACCAAAGTCGGCGCTTACAGCATGCTGACCGGTAAGAAGATCGAAGGCGAAACCGCACCTGAAGCAGCGGCAACCGGCACCGGTACCGGCAGCTAATCCCCCTTAACGCCTCCGTTAAGGGGGCATTTCATGGACATTTCACATGAATAAGATTCGTTTTTCTGTGGGCCAGGCGTCCGGCATTTCGGTGTCGGAAGTCAACGCTGATGCGACGACTTCCGTTGCATCTGGCGGCGCGTCCGTCTTTGCCGGTCTGGTCATTGCCCGTCGCGGCAAAATTGGCTCTGTGCTGCGCGTCACGGCTGATAACTATCAGTCAGTGCTGGGCGAAGCCATTCACCCGCGTAGCGGTTCGGCGTTTGAGCCACTGCGTCACGTAGCGACTGCCGTTAACGGCGGTGATGGTTATGTGGTCCGCGTGGCGGCGCCGGGTATGAAGATCCCTGCCCTGTCCCTGATGGCCGACAAAACCATGCAGGAGCTGAGCGTGGTGGCCAGCAACTTTGCACCGTCTTCCGATCCGGTTCTGGCGGCTGGCGCTGCAGCGATGATTTACATCGAGGATGGCGACGCCTCAGCAAACCGCACCCTGAGCATGGAAACCGACACGACGGCACCGGGCTTCTACATCCTGACGCTGAAGGAAGTTGACGCAGCTGGCGGCGAATCAGTGCTGGAATCTCACCAGATTTCATTCAACACCAACGCCACCAGCGATATGGGTTCGCCTGCCTTCCTGCCGACCGCGCTGGAAAATGGCTCAACCCGTCTGCGCGCTATCGTGTCGGACGACGTTGAAACGCTGATGCAGCCTATCACTGAAGGCTTCGACGACATGCAATTCAGCGGCGGCGTGGATGGCGATTTGTCTGCTATTGCCACGGCTGACTACACCAAAGCCCTGACAGTTCTGCGTAAATCTATGTTCTCCTGGACGGCTGTACTGTCACTGGGCTGCTATGACCCGACCGTGATCGCGGCGCTGGTTAAGCTGGCGGAAGACACCCGTACCGACATGTTCTACGACGTACACGGCGCGCAGCTGTCAGCAGCGGCGATGGCAGAAGCGCTGGGCCACGGCCTCGGCGGTTCACACCAGCCAGCACGCTACTACTGGCCGTACACCGCACGCGACGCATTCACCGGCACTAACGTTAACTGGGGTATCTCCTGTGACGCTTTTGTGGCGAAAGCAAAAGGCGTGGCGCTGGTCTCCGACGTCGGCGGCTGGCATTACTCACCGGCTGGCGTATCCCGCGCAATCATCAACCGCCAGAACATCAAGCCTATCCCTAACCTGGACGAGATCGACCGCGAAGCCTTTGTAACTGCGCGCATTAACCCGGTCAGCCTCGACAAAGCCGGGAACATGTATATCGACGACTCCCTGACCACGTTCGCTAAAAACAACTACCTGCGCCTGCAGCACATCAGTTCACTGATGAACGCGATCGCACGCGGTTTTTATGACGTGGCAGAAGCGCTGAAGCATGAACCGGACGGTATCACCTTCAGAGGCCTGACTGAGGGCTTAAAAGACCTGCTGGATCGTTTCGTTGCCGCTGAAGCCCTGGTCAAGCCGCGTGACGTCACGCAAGGCACTGAGCCGTTTGTTGTCTCCGTCGTGCAGAAAGATATCGACCTGTGGGAAGCCTCCTGGTCTGTCTGCCCTACCGGCTCTTCCCGCCGCATCGTCGGCAAGCCAACGCTGTTCCGTTAACAGAGGAAATTATGAACAACATTTTTAATCACAGAACGCATGGCCTGCTGGGCGCTGCATTCGATAAACCTGCTGTAGCTGAAGAGCCAGCTGTAAAAGATTCCATGCTGGAAAGCGCGGGCTTAGGCAACGGCGCACTGGATCGCACTGTGGCGATGTTTGAAGCCGTGCAGCGTCGCGCTGGCGAAGATGCCCGTTCCGTTGCGGCCTCTCTGCTGGCGGGCTGGGTTGAGGACGGCGAAGCCGATTCCGACAGCTTTGAAGCGCTGGCACTGGTGCTGGCCGGTCTGGATTCGCTGTCTGAAGACGACGATCTGGATGACGAGCAGGTTGATGCCTTTAACGCCGCACTCGGCCAGCTGGCGAACGCCGCCGTTGCAATGGGCGCAGATCAGGATGACGTCACCAGCATGATCGATGACGACGATGACAGCGCCGCTGAGAACGTTTACGAGGCGCTTTCCGGCCTGACTGAGGACGATGAAGCGATCGCAGATTACACCGTGGCTGGCGGTGAAGGCGGCGAAGCCATGCTTGAGTCGTCCACCTTCAAAGCCGTGCGCGATGGCGTTGTAACGCTGGTCCGCAAGCGTCCGAAGAAGCGCCGCATGACGTCGCTCCAGAAACAGGCGCTGAAAAAGGCCCGTTCTAAGGCGCACAGCTCGATGGCGAATGCGCACCGTAAAAAATCACTGAAACTGCGCAAAAAACGCGGCCTGTAAGGGATAGCAGCCGGGTGATCCCGGCTGCAATGAGGATAGCGCGATGATCTGCGGTGCAATCATGCCAGATGGGGTCAGCCCCTTCCTGAAACTCTATATCACGTCAGAAACGGCGATGGTTGTGGGCTACATCGGGGAAGGCTCCACCGCCAGCATTGAATCCATGTGGGAATCTCCGTTTGCCAATGACTCGCTGGGCGGCGTCGCCGGTGCAGTGAGTGCTGCTGGCGGCAAGCTGGCGGGTGGCGTGCAGGCTGCAAGCGGCAATACGTCTAAGTCGGAATTTAACTCCCTGCTTATCTGGGAAGGCCAGCAGCCGCCTGAGTTCAGCATTGTTGTAGACCTGATGGCCACCACGAACGCGAAGGTGGAAGTCATGGACGCAATCATGACGCTGCAGCAGATGGCCTCGCCTGAATTGAATGCCGCCATGCCGGGTGGCCGCCGTCCTCTCCCCGTGATCATGGACGTTGGCCGTCGCCTGAAGCTGATGGATGTGGTGATCCGAAGCGTCGGCTACCAGCTGGACGCGCCACGCACAGCTGACGGGCATTACACCCACAACACCGTCACGCTCCAGTGCTCCGGCCTGAGCGTCCAGAACCAGTCTGATATTCCATATATGTTTATCTGAGGAACACATTATGTCCGGATTTTCCAATACGAAAGCCGACACGGCTTTTCTGAAAAAACGCTTTAACCAGAACCTTGCAGCGGGTGAAAAACTTATCGGCTCTGAGTACTGGGTGACTGTTAAAGGCTACCCCAACCTGTCGATTCTGGTCCGTACCACACAGTTGCCGGAAATGGCCCGTGAAGACGTGGAAGACGTGGCACCAGGCGGCATGAAGTTTAGCCAGCATGGCACTCTTAAAAACTCTGGTGAGTTCCAGATGACCTGCGTTGAGACCATTAAAGGTGACGTGTTTGCAGCGGTTCGCCAGATGGTGCTCAACAAGGAATACGTTGATATTACTTTTGCTGCAGCAGCAGAATCTAACGGCGGTGACAGCGCTGGCCTGACACGCAGCTACATGCACTGCAAGGTGTACTCGGATTCCGTGGACTTTGGCTCTGAAGACACCACTACTGCCGTTAAGCTGCCGCTTCGCGTTGTCTACAACTGGGCTGAATAACCATGACGCCGGTCGAACTGCTTGAGGCCGTGAAAGCGCGCTTCACGACGCTGCTGGTGGATGAAGAGGCGCTGTTAACCAGCCTTCTCCGCCAGGCACTCGGCGTCTATCAGGATCGGGCCGGTGTACCAGGCCGTAAACGCATTGAAAAAACGGGGGGCGTAAGCCTCCCTTTTCCGTCTGATTACCTGTCACTGGTAAACGTGAACGATTTCAATGGTGCGCTGGTATATGCCGATCCCTATGAATCAACCATTGAGCTTGAGCTGACTGGCCGCGAGAAATGGCCGTTTACCCTGCTCTACTTCCGCAATATTCGTGACTGCGATTACGAAGAGACACAGCTACCGCCAGACATTACCGGGCTGATTGAAGACTACCTGGAAATGCTGATCGCTATTCCGAATGTTGAGCGCCTGCGCCGCCTGCATATCGCCGGTAAGTTCGACGCATCGTTTCTGCCTGACGAGGCCACGCTTCACCAGCGTAAAGCCGATCTGGAAATGCAGATCGCCGCTACACGCGCAATCATCCCCGCAATGAGCACCTGGTAAGGGGGCGCTATGAGCTTTTTTAACGGTCTGGCCGGGAATATCAAAGGCTTTGCCTCCAGTACGGCCAAGCAGGCCGGTAGTAACCTGATTTCCAACATCCTCTCCCGTGCATCCGCCACCATGAGCGGCGGTAATGGCGCATCGTATGCAGGTCTCCCGCCTGAGCTGGCCAACGCCAAAACGATACTGGAAATGGCTATGCGCATCCGCTACGCGCAGGGCTGGCAGTGGAACATTGAGATAGACGGCTTCTCCCGCGTGGACATGTACGTGAAAGATATCACCTACAGCACAGGCAACGTTGAGACCGAAAGTAAGCTGATTGGTGGTGCTGAGTTTGTGAAGCCCACGCACGTTACGGCGGGCTCTGTCTCGATGACTGTCCGTGACAATGAGGATGGCGAAATCCTCCAGAAGTTTAAGGAGCGCCGTGCGCGTATCTCCAACGGAGATGGCACGTTTAACCTCCCGCCAGCGTATCTGCTTAACGTCCGGATCTACCGCGTCTCACAGGATGGCCGCACCTCGCTTGAAGAGGAAATGAAAGGCTTTATCACCACAATCGGCGAGATCTCCCGCGCCCGTGATGCCGTGGGCGAGTTTGTCACTATTCCGGTGACATTCGTGAAGTACACCAGCGCCGGAAGCCTCGCAAATGGATTGCTGAAAGGAGTAACCGGGGGAATTACAAACCAGGTTCAATCGTCTGCATCAAACCTCATTAAATTCTGAAGGACAACACAGTGATCATTCCTCCACTGCCTCTGGCGTCGCGCCCTGCTACTGAAATCATCTTCCGACAGCCGGTGATCAAAGACGCCCTCCAATACTGCTCTCCTGACGTGATCGGCGATGAACGGCGCGTTACGGAGTACCTGAATGCACTGCAGGAAGGTCCGATTGATGACTGCCGCGACTGGACCGCACAGGACCGCCGCACAGCGCTGTGGTGGATCATGATTAACAGCCGTGCTGACAACATGGAGGCGTTTCACTACAGCTGCGAGCACTGCAAGGAACTGCACACCTATGACTTCGATCTGAGCGAACTGGCGGAGACGGTAGAGCTGCTGACTATCGCGCCCTATGAGCGCGTGAATGTCCCTGTAAATGGCGTACCGACTGAGTGGACGCTTAAGCCGCTGACCGGGCGCGGTCAGGAAATGCTGGAGCGTATGCGCGCCGGTCTGCCGGATGCTGACGCGCCGGAGTATGAAGCCGCCATTATGCGCATGCGCATTGCAGAGTTCGCGCTTTGCACTGCGCTCGATGACGATCCGCAGAACTTCGAAGAGTCCGCAAATCGCCGTTTCGACATTCTGGAAAGCATGGTTCCCGATCTCGAGTTCGCGCCGCTGGTGGCACACATTCAGCTGATGCAGCGCAACTTGCGCCACGGCCTGCTGATGCAAATCACACAGGGTGAAGTCCAACTTCTGCTCCCGCCGTGTGCCTGTGAAAAGGAGGGCATGCAGGAGTACACGACTCAACTGTATATCCCATTTCGCTCTGGATTTTTTGTTCCACGATTTTCACCTCAGTGGATGGCTAACCATCATTGACAACTTGACGCTGACCGCACGCCAGCCTGTCGGTGACGTTGATGCACTGCCATTATGGCGCGCCATTCAGATGAACAACACGCTCACCGAGCAACTGAAACAGAGCAGAATCAGATCTCAATGAATAATTTTAAAGAATTAGACAAGATTATTGGGGTAATTGAGCATGCCAGCCGCGATCAACTTAAGGAAATGGCTCTAATCCGGCAGGAAATCGCAAAGTTGCGCCCTTCTCATCCTGAAAATGAGCGTCGTAATTATCCAGACGTTCAGGTAACAAGATCGCTTACGGGAAGGGGTAATACAGCTGGTAAAGAAACAAAAACATCAAAAAAAGACGTATCAAAAGAAAAAAATAGTAAGAAAAATGAAGAAAAATTACCGTTAGAAAAAAATAACCTTTTAAGCGTCACAAAAAAGCGCGCAAAAGATGATAAAAAACACTCTGAAAGCAATAAAATCACCAATACAGTCTCTCTTAAGCGCTGGAGGCGGTCTAAAGGTTTAGAAGTAGAAGATAAATTACCTTATAAAGGTAATAAAAAAGAAATCGTAGGCGTATCAGGTGGCGTTACAAGCGTCAGAAATCAACACTCTCAACGTCAGTTAAAAAATGGTTCTGATAGAGACTCTGACACCACGGCAACAGGTGGTAAAACGCCTGGGCGTGATGCCGGTGGCCGCTTTAAATCACGCACTGATTCTGCCGCTGCGTCTGCTGCAACGCAGGATAAAAATGCGCGCCGCGCTGAGCAAAAGCAGCAGCAGGGATTTTTCCGATCGCTGAGTAGCATGCTGGAATCTGCCACCGAGTCAAACAGCGATGGAATGTCTTCAGGCGCAGACATTGCTGGCACGGCTGCTGGTGGTCCGCTATGGATGATGGGTAAAGGCATGTACGACATTTCTGCCGAATTCGGAAAGAACGTCGTGACGCTGAAAAACTTCATGCAGGGCAAAACCGAAGGTAATGCCGCGCTGAAAATGGAGCCGCCGTTAACGCATCCACCTGTAACAACCGAGGCCAGAACGCCACCAGTTATCGGTAAGCCAAAATCAGCTGACGGCTTTAAAAACGCTCAACAGGCTAAGGCTATTCAGGTAACGCAGGAACAGACCAAAGTTATCGCCGCCAATGACGATCGCATTGTGGATGCCCTGGACGATGTGCGCGAGGAAGTCAAAAAGCTGTCACATGCGTCGGGCAAGGATGGCGCGGGGCTGCTGGATTCGCTGATCCCCGGTAGGCGTAAACGCCGCGGTCGTAAACGCGGTGCGCTGTCAGCTGCAGCTGATGTTGCTGACGCAGCCGGTGATCTGCTGCCGGACGGTAAAGGCAAGCCCGATGCCTCTAAACCCAAACCTAAGCCGAAAAAGAAAAGCCTGCTGTCGAAAGCGCTGAGTGTGCTCAAGGGTGGCAAAAAAGCGGCAACGATTGGCGGCGTAGCAGCCACGACAGCTGCAGCCGGTGCAACACTTGCCGCTGGTGGCCTGGCGGGCGGTGAAGCGGCAAAGTCGGGTGAGAAAGCCACGCAGGCCGCAGCGGAAAAAACCACTGAAAAGGGCGGTTTAAAAGTCGCAGAGAGCACCGCAGGCAAAACGGGCCTCAAAGTCGCTGAGAAAACCACTGGAGCCGCAGCGGAGAAGACCGCAGAGAAAGGCGGACTGAAAGTGGCTGGTAAACTCGCCGGTAAAACTGCCCTTAAAGCGATCCCGCTGGTCGGGACCGTAATCGGCGCGGGCATGGACGCATACGAGGGGTATAACGACACAGATGGGCAGCAGAAAGCCTTTGGCCTCAAAGAAGGCGATACGGTCAGTGGCAGACAGAAAAGTGAGTACACAGCAGCAAACGTGCTGAACATGGGTGGACTGGTCTCTGGTGCGTCCGGCCTGCTGGCGTCAGGTGCGTCTGCAATGGGTATGGACGGGGTAGCAAAATCACTGACGTTTGATACCGGCGACATTGCGAAAGGGTTGGATTCCGGGCTGAGTAAAGTGGGCGACATGTTCAGCGCCTTTTCAACCAGCGCGTCAGGCGTGTATGAAAAGCTGACCGGCAGCAGTACGGATCAGACGAAAGCGATCACCGATGGAACAGATAAAACCGTCACGGCTATAAACCGCCTCGGTACACAGTTGCAGGGTGGCGAGTGGGGCGTAGACGGCGTTGGTACGCAGGGTAAAAGCGCCACTGACTATGCAGACGTTGCGCAGAATAGCATTGGCGCTGATCTCAATATTGGTGGCGCTAATGCGAAAGTCCGATCCTTCCGTAACAACAACTTTGGCAACCTGAACTATGTGGGGCAGGAGGGCGCAAGCCTGGAGGCCAAAAACGGTAAAGGTGAGGCCCGGTTTGCTAAGTTCAACACGCCAGAGGAAGGATTCAGGGCGCTGGCTAACCAGCTGACAAGCTACTCAGAAGGCACGTCTAAAGCAGCCGGTAACAAAAAGCTGAACACCGTACAGGACATTATCAAGCTGTACGCGCCCAACAGTGAAAACGACACGTCGCAATACGTTGACTCGCTCTCGAAGAAGCTGGGCGTGCGTGGCGATCAGCAGCTGGACCTTAAAGATCCCAAAGTCATGACGCAGATGATGCGCGGTATTGCCACCATCGAGGGCGGCAATCCGCAGGTCACTAACGATTTCATGACGAACGCCATTGGCCACAATGAAAATGGTAAGTGGGTCGGCGGGAAATTCAGTGATGAATCCCTGAAGTCGGTGAATGAAGCACGTGCGAAGCAGGGGCAGGCGCCAGTTGCGGCGGATTCGCTCTATTCAGCGGGCGACAAGGTGAAGCTGAGCGCTGGAGCCGTGGCACCTGCCGCCGCACCGGCAGCAGTTCCCGTACCTGTCACGGCACCAGCAGCACCCGCGCCAGTGCCAGTAGCGGCCCCGGCAGCGCCCACGGCCTCGCAGGTTGCTGCAGCAAAAGAAGCCGGTAAGGATAAGCCGGCTAACGGCGCAGCGGACAAAATCAAACACGCCGGAGCTGGCGCGTGGGGGCAGGTTAAAGCGCTTAACGAGTGGGCTGACGGAAAAGTGCAGGGCGCGACTGAATCAATGGGCGTGGCCGGTATGTCCCGCAAGCGTCCCACCAGCGGCCTGTCCCTTCCTGGCGGCGAATCAATTCCGGCAGGCCTCCAGCTGGCGGCGCTGGCACCTGACCAGATAGCCAGCCGTTCCCGTCCTGCCGCTGTATCTCATGTCTCAACCGGCAGCGTGCGTGCACGTCCCGGATCAGCCACGTCTGACACGCCGATCACTGTGGCCAGCACACAGACACCAGCCACACCGGCAGAAGGCAACGGGCTGTTTGACCTCATGCTGGGCGGGGCAATGGACGGCGCTAAAGCGGTCAGCGCTTCAATCATGCCCGCGGTCAGTGACACCTTCAGTCAGACGCTGGGAGGCTTCAGCGGCAACGACATGGTTAGCAGCGTACTGGACCAGGCAGGCATTACCGATCCGGGCATGCTCCGCACCATATCTCCACTCACAAGCAAGGCTGGCAGCTGGATCGACAGCGGCACTGAGTCGCTGGCCAGCGCCGGTAAGTCATACCTGAGTGGCGGCAGTGCGGCGCAGACACGGCCAGCACAGCAGCCTCTTCTTAATCACCCGGCACAGATCCAGAACGTAACGGATCTTCCTCGTAGCGGCATGCGCCCGATGATGAGCGGCGACACCAGCAATCACGATCAGGACATGCTTAAAGAGCTGAAGGGTATGCGCACCCAGCTGGAGGCACTGCTGGGCGTTACGAAGAAAAAGAGCGATACGGCCCCGGACAAAGTGGTTAACACAGCGCAACCCGCACCCCGGACCTCATCAACGCTGAGCATCAACGATGCGGCGCTCAACGAACTACTGCAGGACTAACGCATGCAAAACGAAATTGACTGCCTGATGCGCGTGGATCAGGGCGGCGTGGTGGTGAAAGCCGGGGAGTCAGATGCATGGCTTGCCCGACTGGAGGAATGGCTGAGAACGCCACAGGGCAGCGTTTACGGCCTGCCGGGATGGGGTAACACCATGCAGGACTTCAAACATGAGCCGGTCGGTTCCGAAATCGGCCACTTAACAGAGGTTGCAGTGGAGGCTGCGCTTATCAGGAAGCTGCGTATCGATCTGCCAGGGCTGGGTCTGCGTGCTATCCGCTGCGCGCCGGAAAACGTTGATACCTGGCAAATCACATTCATTACATCAAACGGTCCGCTGACCGTATCCATGAACAAAAGTTAATCGGGGTAAATTGTGAGTATTCAGGAGTTACTGGAAAATTTTAACGGCAAGCTGCAGGCCAACAGCTGGTGGAGAAAGTTTACCAACAGCCAGTTCATTCAGATGATGGCCGTGTTTGGTGCACAGATTATCTATGCCGCACAGACTACAGCTGAGCGCGGCCTGACGGAGGGGTTTATCTCCACAGCAACTAAGCGCTCAAGCATTCTGGCCGCAGCGGAGGACCGCAATTATCTCGGTCACTTAATCACGCCGTCATGGGGCAGTGTGAAGATTACCAATAAAACAGGTGAAGACATTCAGCTACCAATCTACGCAGAGTTTCTGTCGAATGCACAGCTGCCTTACGTCACAACCGATGTGGTGACCATCCCCGCTGGCCGTAGTGTCGTAGTTAACGACGTCCGCCAGATGGAGCACGTCAACGTATCCTCTGCAATTGACGCCGAAGCGCCGTTTTATACGGTAATGCTGCCGCGTGATATCACGGAGGAAACTGTCTCGATGGACGTGTTTGTGACGGAAAACGAGAACAAAACGCTGTGGCAAAATAACCCGTTGTTTCGTCTTTCCCGTGGCACCAGCCAGCATTACGTGCTGGTTTACAAACCCTCTGAGCAGCTGGGCGTGCGCTTTGGTGACGGAGCGATCGGGAAAATGCCGAAGACCGGCAGTAAGGTTGATCTGGATGTGTGGTGCAGCCGGGGCGACACCACGCTGACGCAGGGCCAAAAACTGACGCCAGCGGGTAATATTGCCGACATGAATAGCAAGATCGAAGTCGTGACCACGACGCCAATCACGGGCGGCAGCGGCTTTGAAAGCACGGAGGAAACGCGCAACCGGGCGCAGTACTACGTGGCCTATGACGAACAGGTAGTGTGGGGCGGTGACTACAAGTACTTCCTCAATCGTGCTGTACCGGGTATGTCGTGGATCAGTGCCTGGGGTGAGCAGGAGCAGGAGCTATCAACCGGCATTAAGTCACTGAGCAACATCAACACGATTTTCTTCTGTGGTCACAAGCCGGGGTACACACAGGCTGAGCTTGAAACCATGCTCATGACAGCTGTCACGTCTATTCCGAATGAGCTTAATAAGAACTTTCGTTACGTCCGGACACAGGAAGAGCCATTCACGATCTCACTGACCGCGCTGGCGAAGAAGAACGTCATTCTGTCAGACGCTAAAAAAGCCGTTCAGGAAGCACTTGAGGCCCGATTTGGACGGGATGCAACAACGTTTGGCGACAGCGATCAGAATGGCGTTGCAGCCGGTAAGCACTTCTCACAGGTTCAGGTAAAAGACCTGTGGCGCGTGATTGAAGAGCTGAACTTGTTTATCTCCTATGAACTGACTCCGCACGATATGAAAACGGCCCTGCAGTTGAATGATTTTATCTATCTCGATGTGGCTAACTCCACGTTTGATATTAACTATCTGTAAGGCACGGCCATGATCAGAAACTGGGTAAAAGACCGTCTTACGAAGGAAAAGCAGGGCTCTGAGTTATGGTCGGGGTTTGCTAACACACTTCAGGGCATTTTTGAGGAAACGGTAGAGCCGATTCTGGAGCGTATTACCAACCGCAAAAGCTACTACACCATGGACAAGGACGATCTGACGCTGCGCATGAGCGAATATGGCCGCTTCTTCATTGTTGCGGAGACCACGGATACAAGCAGGCCCGTACTGCTGGCACAGCGCCTGGACGAAGTGCATTTTAAAGGCACCGATAAGCCGATCACCTCTACGTTCTGGCGCGAGTTCGATAACCTGCCGGTCAGCTGGCAGGAGTTGTATGCGCCGGTGGATCAGGAGCTGGCCCCCTATGGCACCTTCTTCACCACAAAAGAAGGCCTGGCGATTGCAGAGGCGAAGTATGGCGAGTTCTTTCTGACGTCGCGGGCGCAAATCTCGGTGGCTCTGAATGAGCTTTATGGGCGTTATGGTTATCTGGAGCAGGGTGAAGCAGTTCAGAAGCTGCTAACCCAGTTTGACCGGATCATTGCGCCGCTGCTGCCGCTGCACATCGTGTTTGACGGCGTAGCGCTATTCATCTCGTTTGAGATGAGCGCAGACGCTGAAAACATCACGCTTATCAGCGCCGGTATCGACTATCAGGCTAAATTGTCTTACGTCGATCTCCAGTCGGAGATCAAAAACCTGCACATGGCCACACAGCAGCAGTTCGATATTCCCGCCGTGCCGTTACGTCAGGTTAAGCGCTGCGAACGCTACGATATGTTTGCTGCAGATGCTTGGACCAATGACTACCTCGCAAGGCCAGACGCCGCGCCAGCGCCCATTGATATCGCCAGCGCTGCCAGTGACAGCCGCGCCCGGTTATTCACGGACGGTGGCGTGCAGTACGTTGGCATCCAGAAGGGCAACAGCCAGGGCGTCACAGCCACCAGCACGGACGGCAGCAGCGTGACAATGGCGTTTCCCTTTGACGGCCTGCCAGAGTTTGTTCTGGCTCTGCCCGACGACGGCAGCGGCAACGGCACGATCGCCACGCTTTTTTATGAGCAATTTGTCGCGTAGTTGACCATCGGATTTTACGAACTCCATACCCTCTGGCCTCTTAACTCTGAGAGGCTTTTTTTATGGCTGATACTATATCTGTCAGCAGCAAGCTGTTTAAAGCGAAGCTGCTGGATTACTACTACATCCGTCGCGCTGAATCCTCCATCGGCAAGGGCTCCCGCTTCCAGATGATTAAAGCCTACTGGGGCAAGTCAACGCTCGTCACCAGTAACGCCGCTGGCGGCTGGAACATCGCGGATATTCCCTCCACGTTCAGCAACGATAACCTGACCGGTAAATTCACTGAAACGCCTCTGGTCCTCACCAGCACCGGCGCGGATATCTCGATCACCATTCAACTGGATGAAGCCATTCTTCCGGAAGGCAAAGCCTATGACCTCAATACGCTGACGCTGGTGGACGCTGACGGCAACGCCTTTGCCGTGCTGTGCCTGCAGCAGGACACCGTATTCCGTGGTAAGGCCTACCGCCTTATCGTCACCATCGAACAGAAAACGGCGTAGCGCACATGAGCAGTAATGAAATTACCGATATCGGCGTTATGGCAGGGAAGGCGTATGGCACCGCGCCGCTGTCGGCGGATATGCAGTACCTGGAGACCTACACCAGTTCCGCTTTAAACCGCAAACTGAAAGGTATTGTGCGATCCGGTTTTTACCTGGGCTTTGCGCCGGTCGCCGGTTCCGGGCTGAATGTCATCGTTACCTCAAAAGGGGCGGAAGGCGGGCAGGGCGCGGCCTCACTCGACGTAAACGCACATCAGATCACCGTGCAGCACTTGGCCGATCTGACGCTCCCGGTCGTGGCGGGCAAAACTACCCGTATCGTGCTGGAAGCAAACTACAAGCTGGGCGTGAAGACAGATCAGGTTGATATCACCTCTACAGTTCAGGCCGCACGCGTCTTTGCGCAGGATATCTCAGTTGCGCTGACGCCGAACCAGCTGGAGCTCTGCCGCGTACTTGTGCCAACCGGTACCACGCAGGTTACGCAGGCGATGATCGTCACCAACTACCGTATCAATCGGCAGGTCGGTATCACGCTGGATTCGATTTACACCAGCGACGATGAGCTGATTGCGGCTAACCTCAAGGGGCTGAAAATCCTTAAAGGCATGATCGATAACAATATGGTCATTGCCAATAACGGCTCGGATATTCACGACAAAGCGATGTTCCGTAAAAACATCGAGCTGGATCAGCTGGTCAACGAGAAGCAGCTGGTTGCCAGTGAGAATCTGGCCGATCTGCCGGACGTGCCGGAGGCGCGGGAAAATCTCGGTCTCGGTACCGCCGCGCAGGCGGATCAGCAGAAAAACCCGCTGGATATGACGGCGGGTGCGCTGATGGCCGTGGGCGCATTTGGCCTGGGTGCGCCGTCGCTGGTACTGGACAGCAAAATCACCTTACTGGCTGACGTGTCTGTGACTGAGCAAAATGCTTTCTGGACACTGAGCGGCACCTTCAGTGACGGCCCAATTGAACTTGGCAAAACCGCGCAGACGCTGCGTGGCCAGCTATTCAACATGCGCCGGAAATATGATGCCGACGCGTCACTGGTGCAGCTTCTGGCGGCGCAGGGTGGCGTAATGTATCTGCGTGTGGCAGCTAAGGTTTCTGGCGACTGGGCGTGGTCCGGACTGACAGTGGGCGCGGACCAAAACGGCTGGCGAAAGATGATGGACAGCGCCAGCATGACTCTTGCCGATCTGGTAAAAGCGGGTGCGGCAAAGGCGGGCGATAACGACGATATCACTAGCACCAGTAAGCTGACCAATATCAATACGCCAAAGCTGACTGTTTCAAAAAATCTCGACGTCGGTTCTCAAATCAGCGCCGGTTTCCGTATTGGTGTGATCCGGTCTGAACCGTCTGTGCCTTCCATGACGTTTCTAAGGACCGATCAGCCTGACGATAAGCCACCTGCATATGAAACAGACATTATGCAGATTGTTGGTCGTGTGGCGGCAGTGAGTGGCGATGCATGGAGCGGTAGGATTCTCGGTGGGATAACAACCACCAACATGACGCACGGCGGAGGCAAAATTTCGATTGATGCGCGTGCATCAACAGGTGTTATTGCGACGCGTCTTGTTCTGAACAGTGGAGACGGCTTAGCCACACTACAGGGTGCTGGCGGGCTGGCGATTACGGGTGGGGGTGGTCTGTCTTCTGATGGTGCGGGCTTGTTCACTGCTGACGGAATTACGCTTCAACTGAAGCCAAAAACCAAAGACAAAGCCTACTACCTGCGTGGGAAAAAGTCAGATGACACGCTGCACTGGTATTTCGGCCAGTCCAAAGACAGTAACGATGGCGTTTCCTGGGGTAACTCAATAACAAGTACATGGCTCACCCTGTCAGGCGACGGTACGGGCGAGACCAATGTTTCAACAATGAACCTCCTTAACAACGCGATTGTTGGCGGCAACCTCACTGTAAGCAGGGGCGCTGACTTTACCGGCCCGGTAAACGTCCTGGCGAAGGGGGCAACAGCGGTAGGCGATCTGACTAATGCCGCGCTGGTGGTAACGGGCAGCAGCAATGATGGCACTCAGGGGATCACGGTTAACAGCTTTGCGCCTACAGTCACCTTCATTGACCGTGACGCTGACTCGGCTGGCTTTCGCTTAAGAGGAAATGGCAGTAGCCTTCATCTGGACGTGGATGGCCGTGACAATGGTGTAACCTGGAAACAGGACATAGCTTTGTTCAGCGATAAAGGGCATCTGGCACTTGGCGGTAGCAGTGACAGCACAGGTCGTATGCTGACAATTGGAAACTCCACACCCGGCAAAGGTAATCTGATAGGAACGACCCAGATTGCTGCAATGGCTTACGCTAATCTTGGTGCAGACGCGACAGTTCGGGGTATTGGTTTTGGCGTTGAAATGTCAGTAGGTGACGGAAACACCGGACAAAACTTGCCTGAAGTTGTTGAGTTCTGGGGTAACAGCACCGTTGTTAACACCAACGCCACTGTAGGGCTAATGTCGTCATTCCGCGTTTTTGACAAAGCCAATCTGAGTATTAAAGCGGCCTATGCATTTGAAGGGTTGATGACGCAACGTGCGGGATTAAATCGGTGGAACCTGTATATGCAGGGAACCGCGCCAAACTATTTGCGTGGACAGACAATTATTGGAGGAGTGGACATAGCGCTACCTGACAGTAGGGTAGCTTTGTCAGTCAACGGCAGTGCCGATGTCAAAGGCGCACTAACTGTGTTTGGTGATGCATACATAAAATCATCGTTGAGTATTTTGTCTGCTAGCCCGTATATCGACTTTAACTCATCAACAGCTACTACAAATGACTACGATGCCCGAATAATCGTTGATGCGACCACCACCGCCAAAACGAGCGGTCAAGCAACCATGCATATCGTCGCTGGTAACATTAACCTGTCGGGAGTGACTAATGTAAGAAGTTCTCTAATTGTCGATCAAGATGCACATTTTAATAATGGCGCTTATGTAACAGGGCCATTTTATACATCAACGCATATAAATATTGGTAACTTCGGGACAGGTGCTTTTGCTGGCTCTGCAGCCTCCCTCAATATTGGGGATTCGGACACGGGTTTAATTTGTCCTTCTGATGGAATGCTTGACTTCTATTCCAATAATACCCGGTTCTTCACTTTGGATGGTTCTGGGCCACGCGTTTATTTTGATAAGCCGATAGCCTCTGGTACTCCTGATACTTTTCGAATCATTAGCGGCGGATTTGGTGTTTTTCAGCGTTTCGATGGTACCAACTTCTATTTCATGGCAACGAACCAAAATGATCCGATGGGAACATGGAATAATCTCAGGCCTCTTTATTTTAATGCTAGAACCGGCAGGGTCGATATGGGTCACGACGTTGCTATTGGTGGCAATTGCTACTTTAATCAGCAACTCAATGTGGGCGGCAACATCGTCGCTGGTGATCGTGTTTATACCGGCAATGGTGGCTCATTTGTTCAGAGCGACGGTAATGTTTACGGCGGATGCTGGGGGGGGTACTTAAGTAACTGGATAAGCGGAACTTTCTTTCAACGTGGTTCAGGCGACATCGTTTCGGACGTACGTCTGGCAGGCGAGGGAGGGGGAATACTTAACGGGACTTATAAGGTGCCTAGTGGCTGCGTAATGACAGGATGGTATACGGAAGGCTCAACACCAGGCGGCGATACAATTTTTTATCGTGCAATTCAAAAAGCCGTGAACGGTAACTGGTACACCATAGGACAAGTGTAAAAATGCTGACTCTTAAAAAACTAACTCCGTATGATCATGAACACCGTGACTTAATCATGCCTGGTGCATATTTCCTGCAAACGGAAGACGGCCTTGATTGGTACTATCATTTAACACGATTTGCGGAAGATACAATTAAAATTGCTTACGACGATGCTGGTGTCGTTCGGTTTATTGAAACAGATGCATCTAAGATCTGGCCCGCGAATTTAAGTGTGGTTGAGCTGAGTCCTGACAATGTACCAGCAGAAGCGAACAACACCGGTAATTGGTCATATAGCAATGGTAGTGTGGTTCCGCGTATTTATAGCGAAAGTGAGCTAATCATCAGAGCAGAAGCTGAGCGTGACAAGCTAATTGCTGCAGCCCGTGCAACTATGAATGAATGGCAAAATGACCTATTACTTGATGAAATCAGCGATGAAGACCGTGCATCTCTGAAGATGTGGAATGGCTATGTAAAAGCACTTAAAGCCGTCATTACTTCATCACCTGCAGAAATTGTCTGGCCAGCACCTCCTGAGCCAGTTTCAATCCGATAAAAAGCATTTAATACCTGCCTTTCACTCTAAACAGCGCCTCCGGGCGCTGTTTTTCTTTACCTCTCTAAATTACAGACTCCTTACGCTCACGCCACCTGATTACCAGGTGCTAAGGGGGGTATGTGACCGATGTAGAAAAAATGCTCGCGGTTTCGCTTCTCCTGTCTTTGCTGAGCGGCACAGGCGTATTCCTGCTGGGAGTACGCGAATACCGGATCAAACCAAACGTATTCAATTTCACCACTGAGTTGGTGCTGGCGCTGATTACCGGACTGACGGCTTATTTTTTTGCGCGACAGCAGGGACTGGACGAAATCGTGATTTACCTCGCCGTGTTGGTTGCAAGTAACAACTGGCGTGAACTTTCAACTGTGTTTAAAGAACGACTCATTGCGGCAATAAACGGCGTATTTGGGTCAAAAGGAGGCTCCGGCCAATGATTGATTTCCAGAACCTGTTTATGACAGCAATGGCGGCGGCGATGGTTATCGATCGCTGCGCATTCGCACGTAAAAAAGTGGCATTACTGGGTTGCGGTGTAGCGGTAGTGCGTGACAATGCGCTGGCCTTCCCGGTCCGCCTGAATATTGCCTGTGCCGGTAAACTCGCGGGAGCCAAAATTGAGTACTGGCTACGCGATAGCAATGATCCGACCGTCGTTATCTCCGGCAAACAGCGCACGCTGGACCTTTCGCCAAAAGGGGTGAGTGAAGAGTTTCTACTGATCGATACGCGTTATCTGGAGCCGGGTGAATGGTATCTGACAGTCCGTGTCACTCACGGTAACAGCCGTCTTAATCCCCTTTACCGTATTTTCCCGCTGCAGGATACCGTCACCAGAACTTACCAGCTGAGTAAGTCAGAGCAGGGGGAATACCATGTCGAATCCTAAGACCTATGTCCTGCTTAGCTTTGACGAGCTCAACGAAAAAGGGCTGGCGAAGCTGAAAAAGGCGATCGCCACCAGCGGCTATGAGGTGGCAAAAATCACCGCCGCCGGCGCAGCCCGTAAAAAGGATGGTGTACCCACTAAAACCTTCAGCCTCGCCGGCATGGATGAGCAGGTCATGACCGTGCAGGTCAACGACAGCGGCGACATTTCCGGCCTGAAGCTGAACGGCAAAAACGTGCCATTTACCCACGTCACCACGATCCCCGATCTCGGACGCCAGCTGGCCGCGCTGTTTAAGAAAGGCTCGACGGCATTTCAGAAGGCGCTGGCGCGCAAGATGGCACGCGTCGCCGCCAGCAAAGACGACTCACCGCAGCCAAAACGCGGCGTGAAATCGTCAGTTCAGCTGCTGGCCGAAGTGCGCCAGCAGCGTGACGCCTATAAAGCAGGTATCGCAGACACCCAGGCGAAGGCTGACCAGCTGACGCGGGATGCCGATGCGGTACAGAAAAACGCGGACAGCTTACAGACCGAGCTTAATCAGGAGCAGGCGATCACCCGCCAGCTGAAAGAGCAGATCGCCCAACTGGAAGAGGCAGCATGATGAATGAGATTTTAAGCAACCGTATGGTGCTGGACCTCCAGAACCGCACACCGGGCGCAGTGCTGGCGCAGGCGGTTTATGACGGCCTGATGACCGGCAGCAGCGCGGATATGATGCTGGAAAGCGTCACTATCGACGATATAGATCACACCTACCTGGGAAATGAAAGTCTGGTGCCGGGTGCGATGTTTGAGGCAATCAGCACCGAGCGCATGCGTCTGGCGCAGACCATGCGCGCCTTTGTGAAAGCGTTAAACCGTGGCCTGAACGGGACCAATATCAGCGCCGGTACTGACGATGCAGGCGCTGATACTACCGGGCAAAAAACTGTGGGCGGCGCGGTGATTGGTAAAGTTCGCCGTGTGGCCAGCATACCGGTTATGAGTGCGCTGATTCCATTATCAGACGGGCAGAGCGTGTCGCTGGTGTTCCACTCTCCGACCGCTGACAACGGTAAGATCCGTAATCAGGATACGCTGGTGGCGTTTCAGTTCCTGATCAACAAGCGCGACGTGACACACATTGTGGCCCCGATTGGCGGACGGGATATGTCGCTGCAGCAGGTCACGCAGGCGCTTTCCAACCTGATCGAGAAGAACAGCGGCAAGTTCACAAAGCAGAAGGATGCACAGACGAAGTTACGCGCCGAAGTGGAGACCACACAGGCCGAAACGGACAAGCTGGCAGATCAGCAGTCTGCACTGCTGGAAGTGGTGGATACACAGACCGCACGCGTGCAGATGCAGCAGGATAATGAGCAGACGCTGCGCGGCAAAGTCGCAGCCCAGCGCCAGATCAATGCCGACCTTACCGGCCAGCTGGCGGCGCTGCAGCAGGCGAAAGCGAGTGAGTCTGAAAGCACGGACACTTTCAGCGATCGCACTATCCAGGTTAAAGCGCACCTGAACATGGACGGACAGGCGACGCTGAGCAACGGCGCGACGGTCCGCTATCACAGCTATGACCAGGACGGAGAGCTTAAAGGTAAGGTGATCATCACCGAAGCGGATGGGACCACGTTTGAAATGCCGTCCAAATCCAGCCAGGGCGCGGAAATAGGTAAAGCCGCCACAAAACTGCTGAAGGCCTACCGCACCGGCGCGGCGGATAAATACCGTGTCAGTGCTGAGCCAGTTTTGACGCAGGAGCCACAACCTGAACCGGCGCCGCAACCAGAGCCACAGCCAGAACCACAGCCACAGCCAGAGCCAGAACCACAACCTGTCGCACCCGCAGCCGTCTGGCGCTATGCGATGGTAAACCGGCCAGTTGGTATCGGCGCGGTACCGCCAGAATATGCCTTCGTTGCAGACCAGCCAGCAGAAGGCCAGCCATACAGCGGCGTTGCGCGTAACGGCATCATTTCCTACGACCGTCCACTTACTGACAAAGAGATTGCTGACTTTGAGCTGAAGCTGATCCCGACGCATGCGGATCTCGATGCGCTGGCCATAACCGTGGCCGACAAGATGAGCGATTACGCCGCGCAGTATCTGGAAATGTCCGCAGAAGACCCGGACACCTACGCAAAACAGGTGCGCATGGTTGCCCGTAAAAACCGTACTGGCGTTGCCTACCCCGAAGGCGAAGACCTGACCTACTTCAATCAGGCCATTGACGCCAGATTGCAGATCCTTGCAGCAGATGAGCCAAAGCAGGAAGAGACAGACGTGACTGACGATCGTGAAAGCACTGACCCATTCTGGATAGCGGCGAAGCGCCTGGGCGATCTTGTAGGCTGGGCGTCTGACCTGGTAAATGCCTGGGCCGAAGCGCTGGGTTATGGCAGTGAGCAGATGAAGCAGGCGGCGGACTATGTGGAGGTTAATCAAAGCCCTGATTATCTGAAGGCTGTAGAAGCCGCGATGATCACCGGCAAGCGTATTCCGCTGGTGGAGGAACTAAGCACCTCTGAGCCAGAGCCAGCCCCGCAGCCAGAGCCACAACCAGAACCGCAGCCTGAGCCAGTGCCGGAAGCAGACACCCAGGCGCAGAAGGCGATTGATTACCTTCAGGGGCTGACTTCGCTCGATACCGACGATATGGACGTGATCCGTGCTGGCCGTAACCAGGTCCGTGAGGCCATTACCGCACTGACGGCCGCGGGTGTATTCGATGAAAACGAATCGCTGGTCAATGACGCCGTGGAGCACCTTAGCGATCTGCTGGTGGCCGTGCAGCGTAACGGGGTGGCCGCATGACCTTAACCGCACTGCAAAAGCTGGATTTAGCCGACCAGCTGGACGAGCTGATTATCAAAGCCCCGACCGTTAAGGGACTGGACCTTCTGGATCTCAATGACCAGATGGAGGCGATCATGCTCCAGCTGGGTTATGGCGTTGCGCCAGCACCCGCCACCAGCGAACCGGCACCCGCGACGGTCACTGAGCCACAGCCGGAACCCGTGAAGGAAGATCAGCCCGTTCCCGAAGTTGTTACTGACTTTCTGGCCGGTAAGTTCATCAGCCAGGCGCAACTGGATTTTGTTGAGACGCTGCGCCGTGTCGGTGACTACATCGGCGTTTATCTGGAGCTCGACGACGCGAGACAACAGACCGCCAGCTGGATAGCCGCCAGCGGCCTCGCTGCTTAAACATCAACCCCGTTTCGGCGGGGTTTTTTATTCCTGGGAACAAAATGCTTAACGAGAAATTACGAAATCTGCTGAGCGACGCTGGCAGCATATTTGCCCTGATCGGGCTGGTGGGCTCAATGCGTAAAGCACAGACCACAACGGGGCGATCGTCATATGTCGTTACCGGCAAAGGGCAGGAGGTAAAGACGGCGTTTAAGGTGGTGGATGCGCGCCACCTGATTATTTCTAACAACCTCGACGGCACAATAAACCCGCTTTTCCCGGCTGAGTTGCAGCCACGCGACCGCACGCGCCTGACCAGTAAAGTGCAGGTATCTAAAATCGCAGGCAACCTCAGACCGGCAAAGCTGACTGATTCAGGCATGAGCAGCCACGGCGCGCCAATCGTGGGCGCAGATAACGTGGTTGAGTCGGGTAACGGGCGCTCGATGGGGATCACCCGCGCCTATGAGCAGGGGCAGGCCGACGAGTACCGCCAGTATCTGATTGAGCACGCAAAAGATTACGGCCTTAAAGCTTCGGATATCGCGCAGATGGATATGCCGGTACTGGTGCGTGAGCGCATTACCGACGTTGACTGTGCGCAGTTTGCGAAAGACTCCAACCTCTCCGATTTGCAGGAAATGGCGGCGAGTGAGAAGGCCTTTGTCGATGCCGAAATGCTCGATGAGCGTCTGATGGCCATCTTCAATCCGTCCGACGACGGCAACCTACTGGCACGCTCAAACGACGGCTTTATCCGGGCATTCATGAAAGAGATTGGCGACACAGCGACCGCAGGCCTGCTGACCGAAGACGGGCGCCCGACGAAGCAGCTGATTGACCGCATGCAGAATGCGATCTTTGCCCGTGCCTACAAAGACGAACGGCTGGTTAAGCTGGTATCCGAAGAGCCGGACCCGGAAATGCGCAACATTCTGACAGCGCTCAACACAGCGGCAAGCGAGTTTGCACAGATGCAGATGTTATCCGGAGACGTTCACCGGCAGGCCGTCAACGGCCTGGTGGATGGAGTGCAGTCGGTTGATGGTCTCGATCAGCAGGCAATCGCTGCGTTGCAGGATGCTATCAAACTGGTTCGCCAGGCTAAAGATAGCGGGCAGGCCATACAGGAAGTACTGGCGCAGCAGGGATTATTTGAAGAATCCAGCAAAGAGGCCGAAGCGCTGGCGCTGTTTATTGTGGCAAACAACCGCAGCGCAAAACGTATCGGGGCCGCGTTTAAAAAGATGGCGCAGAAGATCAACGACGAGTTGTTACACCAGCAGCAGGCGTTGGGGGATATGTTCGGCGGCGGTGAGCTGACGCTGAATGACGTGCTGACGGCGGTATCAGGAGAAATTGAGGAGGAATTTGGTGAAGGTAAGGGGTTAAGCTTTGCCATTTTCGAGTCTGTCAGCGCGCAGGCAACGAGCTAATTTTACTGGTTCATAATATGCGTCAGCTCAGACTTGAGCTGACGGTTTTCACTGGCTGCACATCATTAAATCTGATCGTCTGCTTTGAGCGAAAAGCGGACTTAGTCACGGTCAAGGTTATTTTTTTCGTAATAGAAAAGCTGCGACTGCTGTCATAATGCCTATCAACGGCATCGTGCCAGCACCTGCTAAAAAGTTACGCTGATCTATCCGATTATCTGTACGAATGTGAGAAAGACGCGTGAGTGCGTTTTTTTTCGTAGTAGCACTAACCTCTTCAAATTGCTTTATATAGCCTTGGCTAATTAAATTAAAAGCCTGATTTTCTTCCGAATTTTCTAACGCAACTATCTGTTTACCTTTTTGATAGAAATGGTAGTCAGGCATCCGGTCGTCCTTACAATGAAAGTTGATGAGGTGCTTAAGCTCTCAGGTTTAGCTATCTACACAGAAACCCGTTTTTTTCTACGCAGGTCAACACAAAAATTTTTTTATTCGTAATGTCCGCTTCTGGCACAAAGCGGACATGAATCATGTATAAACGCTGTAAGAGAGAAGTTGATATTAACAATCTTTCCTACCCCTTATGAGGTAATTACTAACATCAGTATTGGCTAATTACTGGGTAACAGGTTAGACCTTATTGCTATTCAACCTAAATATTCTCTTTCTTACGCCTGCTATAAAGTTAATGAATAGTTGACCGATAATGATGATTAAGATGCTTTTAATCTGCATTATTTGTGTTCTTATAATAATTAATTCAGCAGGATGTAAAAATGAGTAATATTCTTAACAATATTAATCTTACCGCTAAGTTTGCAATTCTGGGCTTGTTTTGCCTTGTTCTTTTTTCAGTTCCTACCGTGCTTTTTGTGTCAGAAGGTAATAAATATATTCAGGACAAGCAGAAAGAAGTCACAGGAGTGCCTGCTGAAAACAAAATCCTTGCCCTCTTGAATCTGATACAGCGCCATCGCGCTGAAACAGCCCTCGCTATTGCGCAAAAAAATCCTGCCACCTCATCGCGTCTAAGTGTTAGAGATGACATTGTTACTATCACCGATGCCATCAAGAAAGAGATGGCGCAGACAGAAGGCAGTGCGGGTTTAATCGATAAAATTAATGGGGTGCGTGCACAGTGGGACGCGCTGCAGCAGGACATTGATGCTTCGAAACTGGATCAAACGGCCAGCCTTGACGCACATGCGCAACTCATCCGCAAACTTCTTAACACAAACCGCGACGTGCTGGATTTTTACGGTCTGTCGCTTGATTCAGATATCAGTACGTACCGCCTGATTACCAGCAATTTCTCATCATTGCCTGAGCTTACCGAAAGTCTGGGTAAAATTCGTGCGTTCGGGACTTCACTGCTTGCAAGGAAAGAAGCCGTTAGTGAGGCTGACTCTGTCCGTATGGAATCATTAATCAGCACGGGTGCCTATAATCTGGATATGTTTGCTCAGGACTCAGAGAAGCTTTTTTCGTCTGATACAGGGCTGAAGCAGAAATTCAGTGCCGATGCCGACGGGGCCGTACAGGAAGCCCAAAATGCCCTGAAAACTGCAGGTGAGTTATTTATTAGCCGCAGTATGACGAATCAGAGTCCTCAGGACTATGCCGCACTTTTTACCAGCGCGATTAACAGATTCAGCACCTACGCGATTGCGGGCGGTAATGAACTGAATGACATGCTGAACCAGCAGATTACGGACCACCGGCATGCACAGTATGGTTTGCTGAGCGTTCTTCTCTTTATGGTCCTGCTTTCTGTCGTTTTCGCATTGATTATTATCCGTTCTGTAACACGACCTATCGGTGCCGCGTCCAAGCTTGCGCTTGAAGTGGCAGAAGGCGATCTGACCGCATCTTTTTCCGTGACAGGACGCAATGAAACAGCCGGTCTGCTTAAGGCATTACTGCAGATGAGTCAGCGCCTGACGGTGACGGTAGAAAAACATTAAAAAGTAATGCTGTCACCATTGCCACCTCATCTGAGGAGATTGCCCGCGGTAACGGCGATCTTTCTGCGAGGACGGAAGAACAGGCTGCATCGCTGGCTGAAACAGCCGCCAGTATGGAACAACTCTCTTCGATCATCGGCAACAATGCTGAAAACACCCGCCATGCTGCAGAAATGGCCAGCTCGGCTACCAGCGCGGCATTGCGTGGCGGTCAGGCAATGGAATCAGTGCTGGGTTCCATGGAGAAAATCAGCAGCAGTGCAGGGCAGATTAAGGAAATCATTTCTGTCATTGATGGGATTGCGTTTCAGACGAATATTCTCGCGTTAAACGCGGCTGTTGAAGCTGCCCGGGCCGGTGAGCACGGTAAGGGCTTTGCGGTTGTTGCGGCGGAAGTCAGATCGCTGGCACAGCGCTCGGCTGGCGCGGCGAAAGAAATTAAAGGACTGATCGAACAGTCTGTGGAGAATGCTGAGCAGGGCATTTCGATGGCCCGGGATGCAGGTGAAAAAGTGAAGGAGAGTATGGATGCGATTGAACAGACAGCACAGCTGGTGAGAGAGATTTCATCTTCTTCAGAAGAGCAGAGTGCAGGCGTATCGCAGATAAATATTGCCGTTACTCAGATGGATCAGGTCACACAGCAGAATGCCGTGCTCGTTGAAGAGTCAGCATCGTCTGCTGATGAACTTGCAAGTCGAGCCGCTAATCTGAGGGACGCTGTTAGCGTGTTCCGCACAAACGCTGGTTAAAATTTCCGTTAACTACTTCTTTTATATGTCTGTAAACGGCGTGCTGCCAGGCGCATTTCTGAGGTCTGTCATCTCAGTAACAGTATCTCTTAAGCCATCCTACGGGATGGCTTAATTCCTTCCTTACGTTCCGTAGATCTTTTTTGAATTCTGCTGTCAAAATACAGGTCACTTTAAGCCGCTTCAGGCATTCCTTTAACAATAAAAAATTCATCCCGACAAACAATTTTATCAATAAATCAATGCACTAACCCTTCAGGGTTTTTTATTTTATCGGAAATAGCGAATTTCGCCGCTGTCACAAGGAAGCCTAACGTGAACGGGTCGTCCGCTATGAGCGAAAAGTAGAAGTTCAAAACGCGAGAATTTTTACTTATAACCAAAGTACTACTCACATCATGATGTGTTAGCCTTGAAGTAATAGAACTATTCAAATCGGGAGGAGTTATGCACGGGCCAAGTCCATACTGTAGACATCCAATGGAGGGTTTTCCTCAGGTTTGTTTCATTAAAAATACGATAACAAATCCCAACATTATTGTTGGTGATTTTACCTACTACGATGATCCCGAGGACTCAGAAAACTTCGAACGGAATGTTCTTTATCATTTCCCTTTTGTAGGCGACAAATTAATCATCGGTAACTTTTGCGCTATCGCAAAAGGTGTTCAATTCATAATGAATGGAGCAAATCATAAGCTTTCTGGATTCTCTACTTTTCCGTTTTATATCTTCGGAAATGGATGGGAAAAAGCCATGCCACAAGCTGGTGATTTGCCATACAAAGGTGACACGGTGATCGGTAGCGATGTATGGATCGGGTATGATGCATTGATTATGCCAGGAGTGACTATCGGCAACGGTGCAATTATCTCTTCACGCTCGGTCGTTACTTCTGATGTACCGGCATATGCGGTTGTGGGAGGAAATCCTGCTAAAGTTATCAAAAAACGTTTTACAGATGAAACCATAGCGGCACTGGAAAAGCTGGCATGGTGGAATTGGCCAGTGGAAAAGATTACTCAAAATATTACGGCAATAGTGTCCAATGATATTGATGTATTGCTCAATGAGGGCTGATTTCCCAAGGCTGCTGAAGACTTATCTTGGTATGTAGCATGAGAGCAATTTCTGGTCTTAGTACCAACGTGCTGACGTAGAGGTAAAGTCCGCTTCTGGCACAGAGCGGACTATAGGTGCTTAATGCCCGCTATGAGCTAATACAATGGCCACACCATGCGGCGTTTCTTCCCAGCGCAAATTACAAACTCCATACAGTCCGTCTCTTCATCAACACTGAGAGCGGAATCATTATGGATCAATCTTCGAACCGTAAAGCCTTTGGCGACATGCTGGCCTTTTCCGAAGGCACCAGTACCCACCCATTAACCCGCACGAATGGCTATGACGTCATTGTGACAGGGCTGGGCGAAAAGCAGGGCGAAGTCTTTACCGACTTCAGCGATCACCCGTTTACACATCGCCGCGCAAAAGAGCTTAACAGCAATGGCCTGGCATCCACGGCAGCGGGCCGTTATCAGCAGCTTTACCGCTACTGGCCTGCCTACAAAAAACAGTTGAACCTGCCTGATTTTAGTCCTGCCTCACAAGAGCGCTTACTCGATCAGCTGCTTAAAGAGCAGGGTGCTTATGCTGATGTACTGGCCGGACGTATCCGCACGGCAATTGGTAAAACCAACGATATCTGGGCCTCACTGACCGGATCGCCGTATGGTCAGAAAACGCATGCCATTGAGACGCTACTCAATGCCTACCAGAAAGCCGGAGGTGTAATTACCGACTAACAGCCGCGCCAGCCTTCAGGGATCGCATAATCAACTTTTGAGTAGTCGCCGCTTAACGAGTCAACATAGCGGCGGCTTTTAGGGCTTCGATCACCAGTAGACTTAGTTTTAAAGCTGGACTTCAGCGCCTGATACGCTTCATGCAGTATTCCGCCTTTGCGCTGAAATTCTTCTGCGCGCCGTTCGCTCTGTGCTGCTGACGATGCGGCTGCCAATTGCTTCTGTGTATTCTGGTAAAAACCAAACTTTTTAGCAGGTGCTGACGTCTCAGGCTTGTCTTTAGTCATTTCCAGCGTGTCAGAATTTGATGGTTCCCCATTTAGTTTTTTTCTTTTACTGGAGTGATCTCTTACTTCTTGTTGGTCACTTTGACCAGGGGTGGCTTGTTCATTTTGACTAGGGGTAGCGTGGATAAAATTGTTTTTAAAGAATGCTTTAGCAACTATCTTCCTGACAATGGTTTGACGCCCTGAAGGCTCCAGATTGGCCTCTTTCAGCGCTTCCAGACTTGCACAAACAAACGACAGCGCTTTGCTGGTGAATGTGTATTTACTGGGCTTGCTGACGCTATGATTTTTAACGTCTCGCTGTTCTTCATAGCTGAGGATACCCAGCTTGACGGCTAAGCGATAAGCGCGCTGAACGGTAGAGATACTGCACCCTGCATCTTCAGCCAGATTTCTGAGTGACTTAACGATGATGAAGTCAGACGTTGAACCAGCCAGGTTGCAGGCAAATTTTAAAACGCGTGTGAGTGATTTTGGTAGTGGGGAAAGTTCAATTATATGAGTGAGATTGAAGCCTGAAATTCGGATAGATCTGTGTTCGTTATTTGAGCGATGTGCGGGAAATGTGTTGCCGGGATCGGCGCTATTAGATACTATAGGCACGTCTTTTGTTCCTAATTGTTCGGCACAGAGACACGTCTCAGTTCCTTTTTAGGTCGGGAACTAAGGCACGTTGTCATCCACGAGACACAAGGTGCAATGCCTGCGTCACAGTGGTTTAAATGGCAACTTCCTGTCAAAGAAGCTGTTCGGCACAACGCCGGTGTGGTCCGCAAAACCACGCAAAGTTGTTGAAAATCGTCTGCGCTAACAGGCGATTTTTTTTCGTCCTCTCATTCAGTCGCTAAACTGAATTTGAGCGCGGATGATAAACGCGATCCGAAAAAGGATCAACACTCAGTTTTTTCCTAATTTTTAGTTTTGACTAAAACGTGCCCCAGTTTTCAGGGCACGGTTTTCTTCTTGCCTTATTATTTTGGGTTAATCCATAGCAGTGGTGTTGAGACCACAGCTGGCGGGCGCGTTTGTGGTAATGTGTGCTGGTGGGCTGATCCGATTGGCAGTGTTGCCGTCGCATTTGTGCCGATTGATTCCAGCATTGCAGCGACAATCTGCGCATCTTCAGGCGTATCCATACGGCATAATGCCGCCTGCTGGGCTTTACTTAAAAACAGCGGCATGTTAGCCAGCGCATCCTTCATAATCCGGCGTCGCGCCTTTGCCACGGTGCCTGCACTCTCAATCATCAGCTGCGCGCTGCGCAGACGTTCCTCCAGCTCCAGACGCTTGCCGTGCTCGATGTGGAGCGCCGATTCCAGCAGCGAAGAATCCGCAGATTCCAGCATGGCCGTCTGGCTACGCAGGGTTTCAAAGTGCTGGATAATGTCAGCCGCCTGATTTTCTGAATACCCCTTTTCCATTAGCCCCGCGTGAATGGCGTCGGCGCGTTCATTGGCCGATTCCAGCAGCAGTGCAGGGTGATCCTGGCTGATATAGTTCGGATTGGTCACGTAGTCGAAGCCGTGAAAGCTGGTCACTTTTGAAATGGCGTTATCGTCGCCGCCAGTCGCCCAAGACCAGCCACCAGCGCGGGAACGGTTCATGCCGTCAACGATGTTGCCAGGCTCGGTGTCCAGAATCTCCTGAACGTGAGTCACGATGCCGTTATCATCCACGCTGGCCTCCAGCGTACGGTTTGATGGTACGTTTTCCAGCGTGACCGGCTTACCGTCAATCATGACGACTGCAAATTCCGGCAGGTTTAGCCGTCCGGTCTTCGCGTAATAGGCGGCGCGACGTCCGTGGCCGTAATAGCCGAACATTTCTCCCAGCTGAATGCGCTCCTGAGTTTCGGAGCTGGCGAACGTTTCGCGCACCGATCGCAGCAGGTAATTGCGGTCATTCTGTGGAGTAAAGCGGCGGATTTTATCAATCAGGGAAAAACGATCCGTTACCGTGCGGAGTGCTTCCATAACTTCCTCTTAATTACTATGGGATGCCCCGTAAAGCGGCGGCAGTGCTGGCGGTTGCCTGCACGAAAGGATGGTAGAAAGGTTGTAATTTATGGGGTTAGTGATTCTTTAATAATGGCTGGATCTATTGACCAGTGGATAATTTCACATAAGACATATTGAATTTATCAGCACGGTGGCTATAGTGTGCGCGCCGCTGAAGAGATCCAGCGGCCAGGCTTGGAACCCTGAAAAAGCATGAGAACTGGCACATTGTGCCTTCGGCGCTACCACGTCCGGATTACTCCGGGCGTATCTATGGTGGCGTTGGTGGGGCTACCTTCGGGTAGGCCGGTTTTCTTGTGCACCGGTAGTTCCAACCCTGTCAACGTCACCACCCGGAGATTGGAACCTCCTGTAGTGACGCTTCTTTTCGCACAAGGAGCATTTCATGCCTGACATCCCCGACACGCCACCCCCGGCGACACTACTGTTTGAGCGTGCTATGACCGCTATCAGCCAGACTGAAAGCGTCATCTGCCGTCGTGCCAAATGGGGTAATACACCCGTTCACGTTTTTACTCAGAATGACGCTGACAGCCAGAAGACATTTATCGTCATGGGTGAAACGGGCGTGCTATTTTTCTATGATCCTACGCCTGAAGATATTCTATCGTCAGACTGGCAGGTCATTTCGCTGCTACACTGAATCGGCAATTTGTCATAGTGTCGCAAATTAGAGCTGATTCAGGTTTCAGCGGTTAATTCAGTTTAAATTACTCCGCTTGCCAGATCGTCTCTTTCGGGCGTATATATGTCAGTACCAGGCTGAATATATAGTAGTGTCTGCCCGCAATTTAAGATTAATAATAAGAATCAATATCACTATCCTTTTCCTGTATAATCAGGATCATCCTTGCTTAAGGAATTAACATGTTAAAAGCAAAGAAATACTACGTGTCTTTTCATTATGAAAGCGGCACGCTGCTGCACCGGGAAGGCTGTAACTTACTCCCGAAATCGCCTGAAAGCCGGACTTTTATCGGCACCCTCTATACGTCGCAGCAGGCAATGACAGTAGCGGTGGTACATCATCGTAATACTGAACACTGCCCGGTATGTCTCAAGAAACAGAACCCCGAACAGGCTGATGCCCGTAAAGAGCAGTTCGCAAGCCTCAGCCAGAAACGGCGCACCGTAAATACAAAGAGACCTGTGTCTAAAGCAAAACCGGAGGTAGTGATAGCGACACAGAAATGCCAGTCCGATGGGGGGGCAAAAGTTATGCCAGCAGCAGCCGTAATGAAGAGCGCAATGGCTCAGCCGCAGCACGGCCCGCAGCAGGTTGTGAGAATTAAAAAAGGTGTTGAAGCTGTTGCTGTGCAGCACTTTGTTTACAGTTGGCCTGATTAGCTGCATCTGATACCACAAAAACAGTCTCCTGATAACTGGCTGTCTGTTACCGCATGAAGGCTTACCTGCGTGCGGTTTTTTTCCTGCAATTAATACGTTAACAAGTATTCATGTAATAACGCTTATTAATAATCAGCGTGATTTACTAAGCCAGTAATAGTCATTTTAATTATCCGGGCAAAATTACCTCTTGTTTTGTCCATGGAAATTAGATAACACCGGGAAGTACAACTTTGTAAGGCTTAACTCTATATGGTTTTTTTGGTCTGGCATTATTCTCAAAAATTATGCTAAATTGGCTATATATTTATGAAGTGAAAATTTAAATTCAGTCACTTACATGTTGCTGAATGGTGAGGTTTTAAACAACGCGATTAATAATTAGTGCAGGGTAAATCTATAGTCCGTTAAAAAATGTTTTTAAAAGTAAAACTAAAATGCTAAGTTTTGTTAACGCAGACGGGCTAATGTGAAAAAGGTTGTTATATAAATTTTACATACATTCATCTGTCGCTATTACGGGTTATGGATAGCCATGAATAGTACCAATTCCGAATGATAATTTCGTTACGCACAGCACCTCTGTTTTTGTCATCCAGGTATATCCGCATTGATAAGATTTTTATCAACCGCACACCCCCTGAAAGTGGCGTGCGGCCTTTTTTTATTGGTTGTCAGCTGCCGGGTGTCGTCACGTAACGCGCAAATGCCACCAGCTCTTCATGCGTCCAGCTGACCGGATCGGAGCTGTCAGGCGCGGATTCATTCATCATTCCGCTGCCGCCTTCATCCTCCTGCGCATCCGCTTTCTTCCTGCTCTTCTCAAATTCCGCCAGCATCTTGTCGAGCGTGCCGCCGTCCATTTTCAGCTGATCGCTGAACAGGTAGCGCATGAACGTGTCATTTTCCGCCAGCTTGTTGTTGGCCTGTAGCGCGTCCATGACCTGCACCATAAGGGTAATGAAGTTGGCGCGGGCGTCCATTTCGCGGCTTTCTTCTTCCTGAATGGCGGTGTTCATGGAGTTAAACTGCACGACATAGGGCCGATCGTTAACCGGGTACACCTTGCCGTATTTGAACGCTAGGTGAATGTCGATCAGTCGGTAAATCATTTCCTGCGCACCCTGTCGCAGCCACTGCGCCCGGAGTGCCGCCTGAATGGCCGTCTGAATCCAGCCGCCTTCACCCAGTCCGCCAGCCATTTGATCGGCCCAGCCCAGCATAGTTGAGTCTATACCGAGCGCGGCGCACAGCTGGCGCAGGTGAAACATCACGTCCTCAATGCCGGTAATGTCGGCGGGTATCGACTGCGTATCAATCGTAATACCGTTTTTACCGTCACCCATCACAGGAATCACATGGTTCATCACGGTTGGCATGGTGTTACCGTTCACGGCTTTTTTCTGAAGCGCTTCGCCGTGGCGTTTGAGCGTCTGCGAAACGGTGCGGGTGTAGTTCGCTCCGACGACCGGATCGAGTGAGTTGGTGGTCAGGGCAATCAGCCGGTCAATTTTGGCGGCGTTGTAGCGCGTCGCCTTAAGCGCATTCAGCGCGCCGACCAGGTTCAGGAAGGGTTCATAGGCATGCGCCAGGAAGCTGGTGCCGTAGTTCTGCGTCTCCGCAACCTCCTTGTCTTCCTCTTCCGACAGCAGAGAGTAGCCACGATTGCCGGACGTGACCGGCTGCACGTTGCGCGTGGGCGTCCAGTAGGGATTTTTCATCGGGACTAGCGACCACGGCGCAGACAGCGTGCGGGTGTGGGTGTCGGGTGCCAGCACATAATCTCCGCCGAAGCCCACCAGCTGATCGCCTTTGTAAAACTCCTGGATGAAATAGGGCAGCGAGTAATAGCTATTTTCCAGACTGGTGATCCCCTTGCCGGTACGGGCATAGGGGCGGACATAGGAGACGCCGAAAATCGCCATGGTCATAGCCAGCGACGGCAGATGCCGGTTAATCATCGCGCCGAGATCGTCCTGTAGCTCTTTGGCCCTTGCCGCGCCTTCTGTGTATGACGGATCAACCGGCACGATAGAGAACGCCAGACCGGTTTTTTTGTCCGGCGCGAGTGCGTGGCCAATGTGGATATTCAGTGCGGCTGAGCACGTCGGGCTGTTAGCCATTTCCTCCAGAATCGCATAGCGCTGCAGCCGGTCCAGTGGCAGCTCCGCGCCCAGGTAAAGACTGTCGCCGGCAGAGGTCATTTCCCCCGCCTTCCCCTCGTTGTATGCCATTGCCGCCAGCCCGGAGCGAGAGACAACCACGTTTTGCCCGTTAGTCCAGGCGAGGCTTTGCGGTGCATCTGCTGCAGCGCCCCGGAATGCCTGCCTCAGTGCGCCTAAAACAGACAATGCCTTTTTTTTAGTAGCCAAAGTTATACGCCCTATTTAATAAACCTTTAGAATCCGATAAAGCATATTCGCTTTATGCAATCTGAGGGAAAGTTACACAGTGGAAAATCCAGCAAACAGGGCGGTGCAGGAGGCGGGATCGGTTGAGGAACTGATCCGGCTGGTCATGCGCTTGCACAAACAGCGGACCGTAGTCGCGTTTGGCGTGACCAAGCGTGAAGGCGTGAGTCTTCAGCGTGAGCGCCGGAGTGCAAACGACAATGCGATCGCACTGCTTAACTCACTGCCGCAGGGCTTCGACGGCAACAAACTGACTGATGAACAGCGCCGGGTACTGGCGGGCTACAGCGGTGAGGGCGGTCTGGAAGGAAGCGGCGGCAGTCAGTATGAGTACTACACACCGCCATTCATGGCCGAGGGTATATGGGATCTGTTTTCGGATTACGGTATTACCAGCGGTCACATGCTGGAGCCGTCAGCCGGTACCGGCGTTTTTCAGGAGACAAAACCAGCTGGCGCTATGATGACGTCAGCAGAGATTTCTGACACGTCCGGACGTATCAACCAGCTGCTGCACCCGGAGGATGATGTTCGCCTGGGCGCATTTGAGAAGCTGGCGGCATCCGTGCCGGATAACAGCTATGACCACGCCGTAGGTAACGTGCCGTTTGGCGACTCGCGCACAGGCTTTGCCGAGCTCGACCCGGCTTACCGCGATGAAACCAACGTTGGCCATTACTTTGTGATGCGCACCATCGACAAGGTGAAGTACGGCGGGCTGGTGGTGCTGGTGGTTCCTAACGGCATGACCGACGGCGGCGGCAACAACAAGAAGCTGCGCGATCGCGTCTCCCGCGTGGCGGAGTTCCTGGGCGCGCATCGCATGCCGTCCGGCACTTTTGCCGAAAGCGGCACCGCAACGGTGGTGGATGTGTGGGTACTGCGTAAGCATACCGAGGCGCTGACTCAGCTGGTTCATGACAGCGATGATCAGTCTCTTGAGGCGGCAAGCGTGC
The DNA here is from genome assembly GCF_009646115.1 of Pantoea eucalypti. NCBI lineage: Bacteria > Pseudomonadati > Pseudomonadota > Gammaproteobacteria > Enterobacterales > Erwiniaceae > Pantoea > Pantoea eucalypti. The sequence continues at coordinate 58,766 of NZ_CP045723.1, forward strand.
TGTGGCCAACGTTCATCCGGGGCAAGTGGTTTGAAACCGAAGGCCGTCGCTTTGTTCACGGTGAAACCGAGCGATCTGACTTCAATAATATTCTGGTGGTCAAAAAAGATGGCCAGCTGACTAATGAGGCCATGAAGGCCGCACTGTCACGCCGCTTTGACAGCCGCATTGACTGGGATCAGCTGGGTACCGCTGCTGCTGTCTGGCAGTCGCCGGTTGAAGGCGATAAGCGCCTCCTGGCTGGCGTCTGGCACACCTACGACGGCACCCGGTTTATCAAAGACGCCACCACGGCATCGAGTGGGATTGATGCGAACCGGTTCGGCGCGGCCACGTTTGGCGATCTCCAGACAAAAACGCGCACCATTAACGGCATGCTGTCGCTCGATAGCCGCGAACTGTACGCCGCCAGCATCGAATACCCCCAGCTGTTTGACGATCGCACCCATGCTGCGATCCGTTTCGCCATGCAGCAGAAACCGGGCCACCGCTGGCGCGTTATGCGTGCCTCGATCATCGGTTTGCGTATCAATGACGCGCTGAATACGCAGATGCTGGGCGGCGACGCCAGCGGCATCATTGCCGACGCTGCCCGCCTGGTGAGCGAAGAAGTGGGCCAGTACGGCACGCCGAAAGGCCTGAAACTGGCGGGGCTGTCTGACGCCAGTGCGAAAGGCTGGCTGAGTTTTCAGGCCAACGTGAGCCGTGAGGGCGATCTGTCAGCGCTGCTGAACGGCACAATTGACCGCAGCGAAGCCGTGGCAGTCGATTTCTCCAGCCCGGAGCAGGTGGTATCACACCTTTTCAGCGACGTTGATATGGTCCCGGTTGCGCTGGCCGCTTTCCGTGCCGCGTTTACCGGCCAGCTGCCGGAAGATGACGACGCGCTACTGGCGCACCTGGCGACGTTCCCGGAGATCGCCCTTGATGGCAACGGCAACATCATGCCGCTGGCACGCGCCACCAGCGGCAACGTGCGTGGCAAAGTCTCCCGCCTGGCGGGGCTGATTGATGATGCGCCGGACGGCCCGGTAAAGGCGAACTATGTCCGCCAGCTGGAAGCCATTAACGAGAAGCGCAAGCACACGCCGGTTGAAGACATTACGGTAAACCTCAATGCCCGCTGGCTGGACCGTCGCCTGATCAAAGAGTTCCTGATCGAGCAGGGCTTTGATGACTTCAAATACTCGCAGGATCTGGAAAACGACAATGGCTATCTGACCGCAGAAGACAACTACGCGGGCAAGGACGGCGTTTTCTCTGGCTATCAGGTTCGATCTGTCACCAGCAAAGGCGGCGTGACCGAGTTCAAGCGCGCCAGCTACAAAGACGGCTTCTACAACCAGCTGGAAAATTACCTCAACGGCGTGAAGCCACGCGGGGTAAACGCCAATGTGTACCTGAAGCGAATCAGTGAGCTGGAGTCGCATTTCAATGACTGGCTTCGCACGCATCCGGACGTGGAAAACGTTGTCAGTGATTACAACGACGCCTTTAACGGCTACGTTCCGTTTGAGCACTCTTCTTCCTCGCTGCAGCTGCAGCAGATCAGCGGCAAACGTCTCCCGCTGAGCTATCAGAATGCCGAAGTCCGGCGCCTGTCAGAAGACGGCCGCGGCATCATGGGCTTTGGAACAGGCCTGGGTAAAACCACGACGGCGCTGGCGCTGGAAGCCTACAACTACGAGGTAGGGCGCAGTAAGCGTACCGTTTACGTCGTGCCGAAAGCCGTCCTCCAGAACTGGTATCACGAAGCGCAGAGCTTCTACAGTGCCGAAGCCTTCCAGAACATGCTGTTTGTCGGGCTGGATGAAGTGCGCGGTGAAGATGGCCAGATCATGCAAGCCCAGGAGCGTGACGAGAACAACGAGCCGAAACTGGACAAAGACGGCCAGCCAGTGATGCGTAATGTGGTGAAAGAGTCCGCGGCCGCCACTGTGCTTGAGCGCATGAACATGATCCCGGTCTCCAACTACCGCGCCGTGGTAATGACTAAAGAGCAGTTTGGCGATATCCCGATGCGCCCGGAGACTATTGAGGAAAACTCCAGCCAGGCAGTCTTTAACCAGATTGAGAATGGCCGCACGGACCTGATGAAGTCCACGCACCGCGCCGCCACGTCCCGTAACAAACTCCGCGACAAAGCCGCCGATACCGGCACGAAGAAAAAGAGCCAGATCCCTTACTTTGAGGATATGCACTTTGACAGCGTGATCGCAGACGAAGGGCATAACTACCGCAACTCGCACAGCGCCGGACGCGAAGCAGGCCAGCTGGCCTACCTGCCTAATCCGTCTGTCTCCAAGATTGCCCGCGATATGGCCGTAAAAAGCCAGTACATGATGAAAAAGTACAACGGCCGCGGCGTCGTTATGCTGACCGCAACGCCGCTGGTTAACTCACCGATTGACGCCTTTAACATGCTGTCACACGTCGTGTCGCTGGATGAGTGGAAGGCGATGGGGATACTGACGCCGGATGACTTTGTGCGCGTATTCGGTGAAACCGACACTGTTACTGTCCAGAAGATTTCAGGCGAACTGGAGGACAAGCAGGGGCTGGTAGGCTTCAAAAACCTTGATGGTCTGCGCGGCATCTTCCATCGCTGGACGACGCTTAAATCTGCTGCTGACGTGAAAGACAGCGTGAAGATCCCAGGCCTCGACGAGAAAACCGTTGGCGTGCCGATGACGCGGGACCAGAAGGAGCTTTATGAAGAGCTCCGCGTGCGCGCCAGCCGTATCGGGCAGAAGGAAATCGTACAGGACAATGGTGACGGCCACATTTCCATTGTGCAGAACGACGACGATTTCATTTTCTCTGTTATCCGCGACATGGATAAGGTGGTTATCGATCCGGACCTGTACCGCTCCGCTATCACGTTCCGCTTCCGTGAAGAGGACGTAGAACTAGCGAAACAGGTGGCGCGTGCGCTGCCGGGTGAGGCCGGTGGCCAGCTGCTTGCCGGTGATGATGAAGAGACAGCTGAGGATGCGGAAACCGGCCTTACCGATACGCGCACCAGCAAGGTAGTCAAAACCACGCTGAAGGATCGCGGGGGCGTCGTGGAGCTGGTGGTGAGCGACACGCTGGAGCAGCAGGTACTGGACGCAATCGCTGCTGCCGGTATCAGTATGCAAAACGTCTCACACCCGGTACCGCCAAAGTATGCCGCGTTGATTGAGAACCTGAAGGCAGGCCTGCCGGACGGTAAGCAGATCATTTTCATGGATGAGAAGTCCCAGCACAACAAGCTGCGCCGCATTATCGCCAGCGCCCTGGGCCTGACAGAGCAGCAGATAGGCATTATCAACGCTACAACAGTCAGCCAGGCGTCCGGCGTGAAAGTGAAGCCCGTGAAGAAACCGGTTGAGCCGGTGGAGAAAGCGGACGGCAGTTTTAAGGACGGTGCATGGGACAAGTATTATCAGGATCTGGCGCGCTATGAGGATTATCAGGCCGCAATGAGTGACGCCTCGCTGGCCGGTATGGAAGGGATCGCCGCCGACTACAACGAAGGCCGCACGCCAATCATCATCTGCAATAAAAAGGCCGAAGTGGGGATCAACCTGCACAAAGGCACCGCCGATACGCACCATCTGACACTCCCCTGGACGCCAGCAAGTATCGACCAGCGTAACGGACGCGGCGCCCGCGTGGGCTCTGAGCGCGACACCATGCGCGTGCATTACTACTGTGGCAAAGGGTCATTTGACGAGTTCCGCCTGGAGACGCTGCAGCGCAAGAAAAACTGGATCAACGACGTCATGAAATCTGACGTATCCAGCATCAGAAACGGTGATGTGGAGTCCAAAGAAGAGCAGAGCCTGCTGCTGGCCGCTAACCCGGAAGAGCGCCGCGCTCGCGTGGATGCACAGCTGAAAGCTAAGCGTGAAGCGGACCGCCAGCAGGCCGAGCGTGAAGCCGCTGCCGCGCTGGATATCTACCTGAAGGCAAGCGTTGCGGCTGCTACCCCCGTAGAAGTACTGGAAGACAACATTACCAAGCTGTCTGCTGCCTTTGATGCGATCAACGGCGATGTTGATGGCTTTCGCGAGGATGTCACCGAAGCTGAAGCCGCCTATAACCTTGAAGTTGAGAAGTATGGCAAACGGTCAGCGGATCAATGGCGCGGTCAGGATCGTCGCGTAGCGCGTGCTGCACTGCGTGATGGCCTGGCGAAGCAGAAGAAGCTGGAGCAGGAGCTGGGCGGCGCACGTAAGGCACTCACTCGTTCCAAAAGTGCGGCCAGCACCATCAAGCGCTCCCGCGGGGAAGTAGAGCGCGCCATTAAGTCAGGCACACTTGAAGTCGATCCGGACGTGCTGCGCGCCCCGGAGCAGTACATGAAACTGCCTGATGGCCAGCTGCTACGAATTGGCGCGACATATGAAATCTGGCTCAACGATGACCGCGAAGAAAAGGGCGTATTCCAGATTCGTAAATTCTTCCCGGAGAAAAATACGGTTGAGGTAGAGCTTATCCATAAGCCGCTGCGCTGCTATACCGGTCCGAACGTAGGCGGCTTAGCTGAAATGCCGTCTGCGCTGGTGGGCGATCGCGTGGATATCACCAGTGACCAGGCAAAAGCGCTCCAGACAGCTGCGAAAGGCATCGAGCCGACAGACCTGGCTGACACGCTGAGCCGTGCTGACTTCTACGCGGCCATTCACGCGGGCGTCCTGAATGTGCGCACAGACGGATGGCTGTACCGCGACAGTGACGGCAGGCTGAAACTGGCTTACCTCAGCGGCACGATCAGCGCCAGCGAAGAGCGACCGGCTGAAACGTGGCTGTATCCGGACCACAGCGACGAGCAGCTGAAGCGCGAGCTTTATCAGTACAGCGTTGATAACAACATCTACAGCGCGCAGGGTTTCTTTAAGGCGATGTTTGGCCGCAACTACGACACGGCATTGCAGGCTTACGGGAAGCAGGCGGGCATGGCAGACGTGGTTAAAGTCTTTAAGCGGCTGGTGGCTGAGTTTGAAGCAAACGACTCCAGAAAGCGGACGATGACCGGCGCAACGGATGCAGAAGCGCACGCCGCTTTCCTGGGCGCAGCGCAGGATCGTTACTACTGGAGCAACGTGATCAGTGTTCGCCAGTTCCGTAACGGTATGGAAGGTTTCTCCAACCGTAACGAGTATGAGGTGATATTCGATCAGCTGCGTAACGAGATGGCCGACGGCAAGATGCAGGCAATCAGGTCACTGACAGAGCAGTATGCCGCCGCGGCGCTGCAGCAGTTCCGCCAGATGAGCGAAAGTGACAGCCAGGCAGGGGTTGCTGTGCTGCTGGTTAAGTCAAAGTTTGACGCACAATCTGACATTACACGACCGGCCACCATTACCGAATCGCCTGCGGCAGTTTATCTGCGTGCCGGCGTTTCACTGGGCGCGCTCGATGAAGCAGCGATCAGTGCCGAAACGTTTACCTCATCCTCCGCCATTATGAGCCGGTTAAATGAGGTTTATGCGTGGCTGGAGCAGATCGAGAAAGGCGGATACCGGGATTACGCTGTAACGTGGGATGACTACAAAGGGATGATTACCGGCAAGCTGTCACCTGATGCTGTGAAGGCGCGCCGCGACGAGGCTCAAAGACTAGCAGCGGCAGCGGCAACGACCGTGCGCACCGCACAGGTACAGAAGCAGTCCGATGGCTTCCAGGTCATGAAAAACGAGCAGGAGCTGGTGGCTTCGCGCAAGTGGAGGAACCGCACCTTTAAAATCGACTTCCCGGCTGGTGGTGCCTACGTGCTGACGGATACCAGCGACACGCCGGTACTCAAGCGTAAAGCAGTGCGTGACCTCATAAAGGAGAAATACGGCGCGAAATTCTGGAACTTTGAAGAAGATCCGGTAGCCGGAAACGAGTTCACACAAGCCGCCTGGCTTATCCCTTCCTCCCATGATCTCGATGCGTTACGCAGCGATATTGTAAACGCATAATTCAGGAGCGGCCCGCGAGGGCCGTCTAATATGACCACACTGATTGATACCATCAAGCCAACTGAGACTTACATTGAAAGCCTGCTACCACTGGCGCTGGACGGGCGTACCGAAGAAGTATTTTTAGTAAACTATCTGGAAAATTTAGTAAAGCGCGTCAGCAGTACAAGGTTTGCGTATCGGGCATTTGGCCCGTGGTGGCCTGCAGTCAAAACGTTATTGCTGGAGCGTGCTACTACTAAATTTGGGCAGGTAGTTGAAAGTGATGTAGCTGAAATATACTCGCTTTCACGTCCTGCTCTGACGGTCATAGCTGCGCACCTGTACGCTGACGACCGGACAGAAAATGATGCCGTATTCAGCGCGGTGCATCTGCTTCCTGTAATGCCGTCGGCAGATGATACTGAACCTTACATGTACGTCAGCTATGATGAATCCATAGAGAAAAGAAGATTTTAGGAGATACCGTGCCGCGAGAGAATAAACACCTTAAGCTGGAGGAGCTGGAAGCCTATGCCTATGTGAATGGCGCTGAGCTGAGTTTTTACCCCCCAACTGGGGTATTTACGATGCGAGATCGCCAGAATAGTGAAACATGGGTTTGGGTTATTAATCCTTACACACAGGAGAGAGTTAAGCGGGTACGGGAACTGGATAAAAGTAGCTGGATTTTCGCACTACAGGACGCATTAGCACGTCTGAAAAATGCCGGAGAAGCCTTGCCACAGATGAAAAGTGACGAAAAGTCGTGATTTTAATTGACGGTAAATTAGAAAACCCTTAGATTGCATTAAGCAGCTAAGGCGGCGACCAAGAAAAAGCCCGACCATATGGCCGGGCTTTCACTTTTGCAGGGGTTCAGTTTGGCGACGTACACCCCTGCGCACAACAGAGAGAATATAACATGAAAAATTTTGCGCAGCGTGATTTTGTTAATGCCACCTCAAACAAGGCTATTACGGCAAAAGTCACGCCTTTTTCTAATGTGATCGGCAGATTCTTCACACTTTGCCTTAGCACAATCGGTCTTATCTATACCCTGGCGTTCATGTGGATGGCTCACCAGTAAAAAGGTAACTGCCTGTAATGACTATCTTTCAAAGATGTAGATTACAGGCTTGTTTTTTCCCGTCTCAGCGTTAAAAATACCCCCCAACGCAGATCCATCTTTTAGACTAATTAATCATCGGTTGGCAAATCCGGATATGCGCTTCAGTGAAGAGTGGTTGCACTCTTATAAAAAAAATCAAAAAAACCGCACCAGAACAGCAGAAAAATCTGCTGGCGGAGCGTCGGTAAAATCCGGCAAAGCGTCTGCATGGTTGGCGGCAGTTATTGAAATATCGGTTCACGCAAAAGCGCTGGCCGCTCTCGTCAAAAATCCCGATCTGCGCAAAGGCAGGCAAGAGCATTACGATCAGGTTCGAATCTTTGACCATTTTCACCGTCACAACAGGGTTATTTATGACCATCTGTTTGCCGTACCTAACGGAGGATTTCGCTTAAAGGCGACCGCCGCAGCAATTGAGGCTGAAGGCGCAAAGCGGGGCGTTCCGGATATGTCCCTGGAAATACCGGCAGGCGTCTATCACGGAATGCGTGTAGAGCAGAAACACGGTAAGCGTATGCCTTCAGAGCATCAGGTGACGTGGATGCGTCGCCTTAAGGAGCAGGGGTATTACGTTCTTTTATCATTTTCACCTGAAGAAACAATCAGCGTGATGGAACAGTATGCGGTTCTTAAAGCAGGTGAAGTAATGCCAGCACATGAGAACGACGGATTCTGGAGCGAATAAGTGCTTTTTGATGCGCAATTTTTTACCGGATGCCCCACGTTCGAGCAGTATGCGCGCCGTAATAAGACGCGAAACAGCTTGGGACGGGGGCTTTCGGTTTTTGCCGACATTGCTATGGACGTCGGCATTTTCAAAGTACCGAAGCAGGAGCTTATGACGCGCAGCGGCATGAGCAACCGCCAGCTGAATTATTTCGGCGGCGTGAAGGGGATTAGCTACATCTTGAGAAAATCATTAACAGAAGGACGCGGACGCATGACAACGGCACAGATCGAAGGTTTGAGCAAAATTGGAATCGGTGCCATTACATGCAGCTACGACCAGGCCTTACTGAGAATGAAAGAAGATCCGGAATTGCTGATGCGTCGGGAAGCGTGGGAGGCGGGTTATTTTGTGTCGCTTGAGCAGGAGCATGAAGGCTGTGACGTGCTGATGCTGACCCGACCGGACGGCGGCGTGGAAATGCACGACCTGAGCATTAACGATATGCGCGTAACTGACTGGGTGGAAGTCGCCTGATGGGCCAGAATAAGCCATTTCACTATCATACGATTTGCTACATGGGTGATAACGGTAAGATGCGATCCGGGGTTGTCCAGTTGGCCACACGTCAGATATCCCGTCAGGCGCTGGAGAACGTTCGGGCTACGCTGAGCTTTGACGAAAACGCAGTACTGGTCTCGCATAGCTACCTGGGGCGGATGACGCAGGCAGAGTATGAGTCAGGCGATATCAAAGTACCCTCTGTATTGCTGAACGTATTGATGATCGTCACTGCTGCTGCCTTAGTCATAACGGCGTTGAAACTGCTGTAATCCTTTGCTGGTGGCAGAGTCCGGAACAATGCCACCAGCTATCCCCCCCCCCTAAATCATTAATTGAAATCTAAGAAAACTCTTAGACAGTGGTCAATTTCGGGTTATCATCCGCCGCAAATAACACGCGGATCTGATAACACATTATGACTACTCTCGCTCCACTCCAGCAGCTGCAAAATCTCCCTGAATGCAACGTTGATGACGATGTACTTCACCAGGCCTTTGTCACCGCCTACGGCCAGCTTAATTCCGTCCGTAAACGCCTGACGCTCGATGACCTGGAGCTGCGCCTTCTTGATAACTGCACTAATGCGCTGGAGCAGATCCAGATCGATATCGGTATGCGCCTCAATTATGAAGCGGATACCTACAATCTGATGTTAGAAGCGCTGGAGCAGGTACAGCAGCAGCTGGCCGTGCAGTCCGCACTGCATAACGAAGTAACGAAAATCCGTCTCGATGCGCAGAACGCCATTGAAGAAGCCAGAGACGCGGCAAAAGAAAGCATGCTGGAAGCAGAGAACCGCGCAATCAGAGCGGAAACGAAGCTGCAGAATATGGAGTCAGCCCTGACGACCGCACAGCTGGCCCTAGCCACGCTGAATCAGGAGCACTCGCAGTATCGCCGTAAGCACCCTGAACGCCTGGCAACTGACCTGAACGAGCGGGACAAAACCATTTCGCAAATGCGCGCTGACCGCAAAAAGGAAAGCGTTAAACGCCAGGACTTACAGAGCAAACTGAACATCGCGGATAAGGTTGTAGGCGATGAGCGCCGCCAGCGCGCTGAGACGGCTAACGATCTGCTTAAGACAACCGCGCTGTATAACCACCTGAAAGAGCGCGTCGATTTTCACGATGGCCGGGAAGACGTGCAGCAGTTCCTACTTCAGCTGCCGGACGGCTCCGGTGACGTGGGCTGCTATATCTACAACTTCCACTTTGGTCTGAGCGTCTTCCACGGCATCCGCGACGTCTCTATTGAGACGGCTGATTTCCATTTCCAGATCCGCACCGCGATGATGCTGGCAATGGACGTAGTGCCAGGTATATGGGGCAATCCGGTATTCCGCCTGCTGCCGGATCTTGAGCCGATGTGGGATACCGCTGTTAACGACGAGCTCCACGCACGGATCATGAAGCGCGTAGCGCAGGATTTCCCGCGTCTCCACCAGCGCATTCTGGATGGCAAAGCCGCGCCGGTCTCTGAGCTGGCCATACCGACACGCGCCCTTAACGCACTGACTAAGGCCGGATATGAGACGGTTGCCGATGCTGGTGGCGAGCTGCCTGCTGAGCTGGCGAAAGTGAAGGGGCTAAGCGAGGCTTCTGTGATGGAGATCCGCGCTGCCGTGAACAGCTGGTGCATAAAATGGGCGAAAGCCAACGGCGATATTGAGAACATTACAAACCCGAAAGTAAAGCGCCGCTAACTCTCATATACCTCTCTACATTCGCTTTGAAAATCTAAGAAAACTCTTAGATTTTCATTGCTTCATAACTCCGTTTTGTGTACATTTCTCCCCGCTGACAAGGGCATCACGACTCTATACAAAATCATGGTAGGCATTTGGCGGGTTAGGCATAACTGTCTGTTTAATCCGCGTTTTTTCACATATCAAAGTCTATTCCAGAGTAGGCTTTGCTGTGTGTAGGATTTTATGCCCGGTAGTTTCCGGGCTTTTTTTCAGGTTCAGCCGTGAGCGCATCAAGGTGTGCTGACGGCTGAAACGGGGAAACGCTTCGGCAGCGAGGCAAACGCAATGCAAATCTGGCAGGTGCCTCCACACCTATTTGTTACGCAAGCGGGCAGGTTGACCAGATACCTAAGTGTCCGCGCCGGGTATGCACCGGCAATTATTCAGCAGGTTTAGCTCAGTCGGTAGAGTGTTCCATTGTCGGCGGTTCAATTCCGCCAACCTGCACCAGTTCGTAACGGGCCGCCCCCGGTTATTAGCTTTTTCCGGGTGTGTTATGAGTAGGGTGAACGGCAAGTAGCCCCTCCTGTCATGGCAGTGAACGCGGTTGATGGACTAATCCCGCGCATAGAACGCCCCATGAGGCTTAAACATGTTCCCGCCTGATCCTCGTAAGGGATCACCATTTGTGAGCGCGCTGGTGCTTCTGTCGTTTTACTGGCGTTTGGCGAAAGATTACCTCTGTCAGCGCGCTCACAAATGGGGGAATGCGGCTATGCGCACGCGGGACGGAACAGTTACCTGACGTTTTGCAAATTCCTTTACATGACCCGTCCGTAGATTCCGTATCGGACAGCTGGTGGCACCAGCCCCCCATGCATTACACGTCAACACCAGGCGATGCCCTGTTTACTGGCTAATTTGGCTGGTGGCGGGGCAGGGTATCGGCAGACCTCAACACGCCGTGACTGCTGGTAAAGTCCAGCCCATAACGGCGAGGACACTGGCAGGTGACTGAAAATAACACCTGGCGCGTGGTTGCTCAGTGTTCTCGACCGTTGTGGTGATCGCTTTAACACACCGTAGGAGTTGTGGATCTGGAATCCACGGGGCGAAAGCCTTGTCTGTGAATCAACACAGGCGGTCAGCGATGGGCTGCGAAAGCAAAGCGGGTTTAAGTCCCGCCTCATTGAACAATCGCGCTAACGGAAAACGATCACAACAACCTCATTCCCCCACGACAGGACACGATATGTCGTTATCAGAGTTTGCTGCAGAACACCCGTTTCTCACCGTGATTTACGCGCTGGTGGCTATCTACGGTATCGAGACGTTCATCAAGGCGGCAAGAGGCGGCATGAAAAAGCACCGCCGCAAATAAGGCATACCAACAGGAAAGAGCATTGATGCTTTGCGCAAAGCGCCATTGGACTAGGAATGGTCAGTGCTCTATCCGTTGTGGTGCATTCGCAGTTGCTGCTGCGATCGCAAGACTGGCCCCCGCTTCCTTCAGTCGCGTACACAGGGGTTGAGCCGCCAGTAACCAGATGACCAGTCACTTGAGAGGTTACTTGCCGGGTATGGCACCGGCCACCACTAACGCTTTAACCGACATATCAGGCATCATCAGTGTCATACAGTCAGTTTATCCGGACGCAGAGCGCATGAGTGATAGCACCTACACAAAGACCATCAGAGCTATGCAGTTTGCCATGTTTCACTGCCTGCTGAATGCCGGACTGTTTGCCGGTCATAAATGGCTTATCGCGCAGCTGGTGGCGGGCTGATACAGGACAACAGGTAAGAGTGCCTGCAACGTGCTTTTACCGTTGTGTTGTCGCTTAAGGGGAGCAGCCGCCGTTTCATTGAATAGCCGTAAGGCCTGATGGGGACAGACGGACGGTAGCCGGTTCGAATCCGGGCAGCACAATCCTATTACAGCCAACCGGCCACGCGCCGGCGCAGGCGCAGGCTTCAGATTATCTCCGTGCGTATCCCACGCCGGACTTAACCAGGTGAACTTTAATCACCGGCACCTGCCGGGGATTCTGCACGCCTGCAGGAAGAGAAAACGCATGAAAAAGATCGCACTGATGGGCGCATTGATGGGAAGTCTCAGCTGGGTAGCCCGCCGCCCCCCAACCGTTCCCGTTCCGCAGGTAAGAACATTGCTGGTGAGCGATACCAGGCCACCGGCGCAGGAAGAGATCGAACAGGGAATACGTCGCTTGGCCACAAGCATTGCGGAAGCACAACAGCACCGGGCCACCGAAAAGAAACGCAGACAAGCAGCGCATAAGCGCAAACAAAAACGAGGCTACTGATAATGATGACCGCTCAACAATTAAATGCCACGATCGCTATGTTCGCAGACGCCGAAGCTGACTACGCAGGCGACTATATGGCACTTCTGGCGGTCATTGCCCGTCTTGGATACACCATTACAGATACGTCCGAGACCAAAAACACCGGATATGCCGCCGTTATCAGCAAAAGCGGCCTGACAATGACCGGTTATGGCGAAACCCTGAACCACGCCGCCTGTGTCGCGCTGATTAAGCTGAACGATTTGATCCTGCATAATGAAGCGATGATTGAGAAGGGCGAACTGAATTTCAGGCAGGAGCATGCACCGTTGGCCGTGGCCCAGCTATGGCTGACAGAAGGCTGTAAGGTGGCGCGAGAAGCATGGGGAAAGGGTGTTTATCTGCGACTCAACAGAGGCATGATACGCTCAGCGCTGAGCGGGGCAGACCTGTATGGCGTACCGGCTCGCTACTTTGACTGTAATCCGAAGGCTACTGTCACGCAGATGCCTCAGCTTTTACTTATTGACGCCGAAAGGCTGACTGTCTCCGACTGGTCGCCTGCTTCTACCGATCTTCTCGCATGCGACTGGAAGCTGGTCTAATAGAGGCAATGATAATCAGTAGTCTGGACGTGACATAGTAACTTTATGATTCAGAGTAGTTAGCCACCACCTGATACACGATCGCCGGGTGAATACCCTCATCCGGCACCCGGAAAACATTGCGCATCGTTCAAACTCTAAGTAACACATCCGGTTTATCCGTGATAATACAGCCCGGAACTATAACTTATTGTGGCCCTACTGAAGGCCGTTAAGAGTGCTGGAGTACACTGCCAGTACTGCGATCTTCACATCCTTATAAAGCCCACCAGCCAGTTTAGCCTTACGCCTGTCATAGCCAGAATCATCCTGAAAACCCATTCATACCTGCTAATAATGGCGATATTTACATCGTTCGCACTTGCTCGGATTACACAATCCTTAGAATTGCTTGTAGTTAATTCAAGCGGAGCAGTACATGGAACAAAAGGTGAGCAGTATAGAGGTAGCCGATCTGTTAATACGCAGACGGGACTACATGACAGTGGCCGAAGTCACTAAGCTGGTGGAAACTGAATACCCGCACTTAGTGGTGAATACCGGCATTATCTCCAATATCCTGCGCTCCTTTGTTCGTTCGCCGTTCGCACAATGCCGTGTACATCCCGACGCGTATCCCCGCCAGTATCGGCTGGAGGCCATGAACGGCTATATCTTCAAGGTACGCGGAAGAAAGGATCTCAATTACGGTTCGCTGTGTGTGGAAAGCGCCACGAAGCAGGTTCTACAGAAAAAGGAAATGGAGCAAATGTCGGTGTGCGCAATGGCAAGGGAACTGATGGATATGTGCAGAAGGGGAAGGATAGAGAATGCCCCGCTCATGTGAACGGGGCTAAGGTAATCAGGACTATCCGGCGTTCTTTTTGTTAGCCGCAAGCAGGCTGCGTGCTTTGCCTGCTTTAGCCATTGACGGACCGCCCCATGCCTGTGGCTTATCATCATCGTCTGATGACTCAGATGTACTCCGGGCAGGAGCAGCAACGGGCTGCGCAGGCTCACTGGCAGTAGCTACCGGCTCAGCTGGCAGGGCTTCTGCTGCTGGTGGCGCTACTGACTCTGGCATAGACTGTTCTGCCGCTGGTGGGGCTGACTGTACGCCTGCTGGCGCAGCAGCAACCGGCACACCAGCGCTTTCACCCAGCAGAGCGCTGATCATGGTAAGCAGACGCTGCAGGCGCTCACGCTCAGACATTTTCAGGAACTTCTTTCCGTCCGTTGTCTGCAACAGCTCGATGACGGGACTCAGGCCCATTTCATCCAGCGCGTAGCCACTGCGTACCAGCCGCACCAGGTAGCTACGCTTCGCCGCGTTGGTCTGTAACCGGTTATATTCAGCCAGAGCAGCGCCGGTGAGTAACCCGTCGTCCTCCAGCCCACTTAATCTTAATACCTGACTCATAGTTAACCTTTATCGCTGGCGCGGCTTTTAATATCGCTTACTTTTGCCGTCTCTTTGATCGTTTCACGCAGCTCATCCTCTGACGACATAAGCGCCATGAATACGCCACGCGCAATGGAAAGCTCTGGCTGTGCCGGAATGATGACCATATCGTGCCAGTCAGCTGTATGGTCGCTCAGGCCTGCCTGACGGCCAGCCAGATAGTTAGCACCGCCACCAACAACCAGAACAGCATCAAGGGCAATTACGTTGCGCAGTAAAGAACGCACGTCACGCCAGATTTCTGACGCCAGTTCACCCGCAGCCTGATCGATAACGCTGGTTACGTCGATACGCTTGTCTTTAGCGGCTTCCATACGTGAACCGATATAGCCCTGACGAATAATGTCGTCCACGATGCCAACCGGAATTTCTTCGGCGTTGAATGAGCGTCCGGAAGTCTTTTCAAACTCCTGCAGCAGCACCAGAACGCGGTTGATCATCTTCTGAATGCCGTGCTCAAAGCTGGCCTTTTTAATTGGCACAAGCTCTTCATCCACGATAGCGATATCACAGGTGAATCTGCCGATATCAATCACCAGAATGGTCTGTGCCTGCTCCAGATCAGGAAACTCTGTCTGTGCGGCCAGAATCGCCGGTACGGCTTCCGGGAAGACTTCAACGTGTCTGATACGCGCTGGCGCGACGTCGCCGCTGTAGTTGCGAACAGGCTTTTTCAGGCTTTCAACTTTGCGGTTGATACGGTCCTGATTGATAACGCCGGTGCCGCTGTAGAACTGACCGATTGGCAGGGTTTCACCCAGGATGACGTCGCAATCCACGATGCCAGCACGTTTCAGGCATTCGTGAACCAGCACGCGGTGTGGGGCAGAAATCTGGTAGTCCGGGTCGCAGGTGTCGTACAGGTCAGTAAAGCCCTTTTTAACGACGGTATAGGCTGCTTCGTTCCCGTTATCATTTTCGGTAAACCAGGTAGCTGACGCATGGTTTGAGTAGGACTGCTGGTGGCCTTCATGGACCAGTGAGGGGGTAATGAGGGAAAGCCATTGGCCGTTTTCCTCATAGGCAATCGTAACGTTACCTGAACCCGCATCTACAGCTACTAAAACAGCTTTTTTATTAGTCATTTAAATTATCCAGTGGTTTATTTCGTACTTTGATTGAGGTTTAAAAGTATCACTAATTTTAAAAAAATGACACTTAAACGGTAACTTTCCAGCGCGTTTGTGTAGTACCTGATCATTATTGTGATCACTGCAAATTACAGACTCCATACCATCCCGGTTTATTGGCCTCTTTTGAACGATAAACCATGTCCAAAGTTAACTGGGATGACCACAGAAAAGCCTTCATCGAGCAGAAGGCTCAGAGCGGGATAACCGTCAAAGAGTACTGTGAGCACTACGGTCTGCCGTTTAACACCGCACGCCGGGAGCTGAACGGCAAAGCGCTGGCCGCAATGCGTGATCAGGCTGGTGATCACAATCATGATCATTTGAGTGATCACGCTTCTGATCATCAAAATGATCACACCAGAAAAGAAGACCTGATCATCCGACGAAACGGGCGAAAACTCAGGCACAGCGCGGCTTTAGAGGGGGTGCTGGAACCACGCGATGAGACAGCAGCGCAGCCTGGCGCGAAGAAAAAGCCCAATGCTTCACATGCCAAAAAGATCATAAATACCGGTGATCAGGATTCCGGGCGCCCGAAGCACACCCCGAAGCCACGCGGGGAGGGAAAACCGTTTGAGGAAGGACATGAAACTAAGCTGGTGGCCAACCGGCGCGGCTTCCCGCGGCCGGAGGATTATGAAGCGGCATTAGAGGTACTGAGTGAAGGTGTTGAAGCCAGCGCCCTGACGGTGCTGTTTGACTCGCTGGCCCACATGGACCTCCTGAAGCGCACCACGGCGCGGGCAATCGATCTGTTTGAGCTGGAAGCCGTTAACCTGGAGAGCGGTAAAAAGGGCGATGATGAGGGGGGAGGCGGACCACATCCCATCCTGAAAATGACAAAGCTGATGATCGAGGTCGGCTATCTCGTCAATGACCACGCCACACGGGTAGCGGCGATCGCCAGCGGCACAGATAAGAACCGGCGCGACAATGAGAAGCACGCACTTACGCATAACGCCGGTGAGGTGATCAGCCGTGCCTACCAGCTGCGCGAGGAAAAGGACTGGGATTTACTGGAGACGGCGGAGTACATCGAGCGGCACGGTATCAAACTGCCAGAGTCACTATCCAAACGCCTTGAGAACGAGCTCAAGAACGCCGAACCGCCAGTTGATGAGCGCGGCGCGGTCACTGAGGACGAACTGGACCGGGATGCGCGGAAGTTTCGGGAACAGCAGGCCACCAGCGCGGCGTTTGTTGAGTCGCGCCGTGCGGAAGTGGCAGCGCTGGTTGATGGCGGCGGATTTGGTGACGTCCAGGCAGACGGAGAGAACCGTGCCGGCGAAACAGCGGGCGAGGGTAATCTCAACGGCAACTTTGACTACATGGCCACGGCGGAGCTGTACGGCGATGACATAGACGACATACCGCCTGAGATAGAGGTTATTCCGGGCGAGGACGAAGCCTGATGGGTGGTCAGAAGCGCATAAAGAGCGTCACCACGGACCCGCGCTGGCGGGATATGGTTATCCGCTACCGTTACAACTGGGCGCTGGCAGTCGTTGAGCTATTTGGCATGATCCCCACCTGGCAGCAGGAAGAGATCATGAACTCCGTACAGGAGACAGGGAGCCAGACTACCGTGACGTCCGGACACGGTACGGGGAAATCATCTCTGACGGCCATGATGCTGCTTATCTACATGATCATGTATCCGGATGCCCGTGTAATCATCGTGGCCAACAAAATCGGGCAGGTTAAGACCGGCGTATTCAAGTACGTCAAAACCTACTGGGCGAACGCCGCCAGACGTCACCCGTGGCTACAAAACTACTTCACCCTGACCGACACCATGTTTTATGAAAAGTCGCGTAAGGGTATCTGGGAGGTGCTGTGTAAGGGCTATCGCCTGGGTAACGAGGAAGCGCTGGCGGGTGAGCACGCCGCACACATCCTGCTGATCCTCGATGAGGCGTCGGGTATCTCTGACAAAGCGATCGCAATCATGCGTGGTGCGCTGACAGAAGACGATAACCGCATGCTGATGATGTCGCAGCCTACTCGCCCCAGTGGTTACTTCTATGACTCGCACCATTCTTTAGCCAGACACCCGGATAACCCTAACGGCTTCTGGAATGCCATTGTGCTCAACTCCGAAGAAGCGCCGCACGTAACCCTGAAATTCATCCGGGAGAAGCTGGTGGAGTACGGCGGGCGCGATTCACTGGAATACATGGTGAAGGTGCTGGGCCGCTTCCCGCGCAACGTCAGCGGCTATCTGCTGGGCCGTGACGAGTGCGATCGCGCAGCGCGCCGAAAAGTGTATCTGGAGAAGGGCTGGGGATGGGTGGCCACCGCCGACGTCGGTAACGGGCGCGATAAGTCGATACTCAATATCTGCAAGGTATCCGGCTACGGTGATGCCCGCCGCGTCGTGTCGTTTAAGCTTGTGGAAATGCCAGGCACAATGGACCCGATCACATTCGGTGACTATATTGCCAACGAATGCACGCAGGAGCGCTATCCAGGCATTACGATCGCCGTGGACGGTGATGGCGTGGGATCGGGTACGCTTAAGCAGCTGGAGCGCCGGGGTGTGAATGCAGTCAGTATCCGCTGGGGCCAGCCGCCATTCAGTAAGAAGGTGAGGGAGCGCTTTAAGAATCAGCGCGCCTGGTCGAACATTATGGCCGCTGACGCGATCCGGTCGGGCCGTATGCGCATTGATATCTCGCAGCACACGGCAGAGCAGGCTTCAAAGATTCCGTACTTTATGGATGAAATGGGCCGTATCATGATGGTACCTAAGCCGCAGATGCGCCAGAAACTTAACATCAAGTCGCCTGACCGCTGGGATACCTACTGCTTCATCTTCCTGATTGGCTACCGTCCGGCAGAGGCCGAACTGAGCGAAGATATGGCTGACTTCACACAGAGTAAGCTGGATGAACTGTCGGAACTGGATGCACTGCTGACATGACCACCAGCGGGCAACCACTATAGTCAGTAACTGCTTAACAACCAGGCGAAGCGGCAGATTGACGGCAATAAAAAAGGGCGCATAAGCGCCCTTCTGTTTTCATTGCTGGTGGCAGGATACTGATTATTCTTGGCCCTGCTTTTTCTGATTACTTTCTAACTCACGCAGCAAAGTGTACATATTGCGCATGTTTTTACCGGCGCGAGGCTCTTCACCACCGTAACGCTTACGAATTTCCGGCATAGTCAGCTGTTCTGTATCGCCAGCTGCCACTTTCTTATCAAGAAGGCTCCAGTCATAGGCCTCCAGCTTTTCCAGCAGGTCGCGGTTTTCGTCGATTTCAGCCTTAAACAGACGCGCTTCCTGTGCGTCTTTTGCCTTCGCAATCTTAGCCTTTGCCCGGTTTTCAAACTGAGCGCGGCGCGTATTGACGGTGTAGGCAACTGAGGACCGCTGCGCCGCCAGGGTTTTGCTGTATTCTACGTCTTCCATCGTGTACAGCTTGGCATTAGGCAGCACTGAGCATGTGACTGGAGAGATCGCATCATAAGCGGACGTGTAACCGCCGTTGCTCTTAACGTTTAGCTTAATGTCGCGCTCTTTATTCAGGTTGTCGCCGTAGATAAGCATGCCGTGCGCGCCATACCGGAACGATTCACCTTCGTCTTTCTTGTCGTCGGTGTAACGCGCCGTTATCTGAATGTCAGAGTAGTTGCTGGTGCGTGCGCGGTACATTGCGCCAGGCGCGGCCTCTTCAAATACCTTTTTCTCATCTTCCAGTGACATGATGGCACCGGCTGCAAACGGAACCTTGCGCAGCTTACCGATCTGCTTCTCATAACGTCTGAGGATATCTTCGCGTGTGTGGTTCGCGGTCGCAGTAGCGCGGAAGCGGTTAATGGTGACGTGCTTAGGATTAACTATCAGAGTCGGAACTGGCAGATAGAGGTTTGTGGTGATAGCGATAGAACGCTCTTTACGTTTCTGTTCTGCCAGGTCAGCAAAACTCTGCCAATCGGCCAGCAGGTGCTCGGCGCGCTGGAAGGCTTTCTTGTCAGTGATAAACCCGATTGGACGGCATTCTTCACCCAGGGCATTTTTATCAATGAAAATCTGGTGGTCCGTAATGAGAGTTAGCCACTCGGATTGTACCTGTAGAAAATGTTTATAACGCTTCTCAAATTCTACATCGCTGAAGTTAGGCATAATGTATTCCAAAAATATTAATGAGCGGTACAAGTCTCTCTGGACTTAATGCAGGCGAATATAGACAGAATCAGTAGCCATGTAAAATTAACTCTCCTTAGAATTGCAATAATAAGAATAGTCTGCATTGTGCATCTGTCAGATATTTCCGCTGTACACGCTTATCAATGAAACTGTGTGTTCAGGGTTATGTGACTACGACCAAGCGCAGCGCGCCCAAGGCAATAGCCTCAACTGATAATAGTAACTACTTGCAATCAAATTGAATGCCAAATGATCATATATGAAGGCATGCTTGCGATCACGAACAATAGCGTAACGAATTTGCAAATTTTTCGATTTAGTTACTCCTTAAGCCAGCATTCACCCGATTAGTTCCAAAAAATGAAACTTTAAATAATAAGCCTTATATAAACTTTTCCCTGTTTCATGTATGCTTGATCAGTGGTTGATGATCAAATGATCAGATTAGCGAAGCCGCTGGCAAACTGCGTGCTTTATGAGCGGTCTTGCACCAGGCGTCGCTACGTGAAATCTGGCGTATCACACCCCTGCTGTTTTTGTAGATTTCGCGTAGCGTTGTCTCTCTGATTTGGGATGAAATATATAAATGAAACATCTGGCTCAAATAAAGACCGGCGCTCTCCCGGCAGAATTAACGCATTTAACTCCGGAAGATATTGCTAATAATCTGCGGAGATTCATCGCAGATAAGGCCGCTTATTCCGAGAATACTTTCCGTGACCTTTTATCTGTCATCCGTCGCTGGGCCTTCTGGTGTAACGAGCGTGACGTTGGCTATCTGCCGATCGATCCTGAACTGGCGCGGGAATACTTTCTTGATATGGCAGAAAGCGGCCTGGCATCGAGCACGATCGACAAGCACTATGCCATGATGAACATGTTATGCCGGGAAAGTGGCCTGCCTGATCTCCGGGGAAGCGTGGACCTGAAACGCTCCATGAAACGCATCCGCCGCGAGGCCGTTCTGCAGGGTGAGCGCACCGGCCAGGCTGTGCCATTCCGACTTCCTGACCTGCAGCTGCTGTCGCACCTCATGGGCCGTTCCGAACGGCTGACCGATCAGCGCAACCTGGCATTCCTGTTTGTCGCCTATAACACCCTCTGCCGAATGTCCGAGCTCAGCCGCATCCGGGTGCGCGATCTCGATATCAGCGACAGTGGCCATGTGGTGATTAACCTGTCACACACTAAAACGATGGTGACGGCCGCGGGCGTGATAAAGCACCTCAGCCGTGCCGCTGCCGGTCACCTGCTGCACTGGCTGGACCTTTCCGGGCTGATCCATCATCCGGATGCGATGGTTTTCGGGCCGGTCCGTCATAACAATACGGCTGGCGTGTCTGAAAAGCCTATGTCAGCACCGGCAACAGAGAAGATTTTCAAAGACGCATGGGATCTGCTGGGGAAAGACCCGGTACAGGATAATAAAGGCCGTTATACGAAATGGTCCGGTCACAGCGCCCGTGTCGGTGCGGCGATGGACATGGCCGAACGCGACGCAACAATTACCCAAATCATGCAGGAAGGCACCTGGCAGGATCCGAAAACGGTCATGCGCTATCTGCGCCGCTCTGAAAGTCAGAAAGGCAAAATGTCGGGGATACTGGACGGGGAATAGAGAGTTAAGTTTATCGAAATCTAAAGAAATAATAATTGTAACGGTAAGGCTTATCCCCCACAATTCAGGCCGTCCCGCACCCTGCGATTACCGATGGCCAGAGAAAAAAATCTTACTGACACGAACGTTTACCGTTGAGGCCCACCAGCTGAACTTCACCGCCATCGAGCGCGGCGGAGTTGTGCTGGTGGAGTTCAGCGTTAATACCCTCTCTGAAGCCGTTCCGCTGCTGACCCTCGATAAACCCTGGCGCGACCGACACAGCGCCTGCTATTACGTGGAAAACATCACCGACCGCGCCGCAAATAAACTACTGGAGTATTACAGAAGTGAATTTGCCGCGTTTGTTGGGCTGGTGGACGTTGCTTTCACCCGGCAGGAAACCAACACCTTAAGCAGCCGGGAACGGCTCTTTGCGGGGAAATAATGTCTGTTACCGGCAACGTCGTTAACTTCTTCGTGGCAGTGGCTATGGCTCACGACGTCTCTAACCCTATCGGCACCTATTCCAGCGGCTCCTACGTCGATTCCTGCACCGGCCAATACTGGGGCGAGGAAATATTCCGGCATCCCAAAACCGTCGCATCCCTCGTTAAATACGGCGCGATCGAGTTCGCACGCGATCCGGATCAGGGCGAAATTATTCGCTTTGAAGACCGGCGTGAAGTGCTCAGCGAGTTTGCGCGTGGCTATGCCGATGCAGAAGACGGCCAGTGTACGGAGGAAGGGGCGATTGATTCCGGCGTGCCGCATGCCTACCTGTCAGGCGCGCAATTCTATCGCAGGCGCAACCGGCTGGGCGGCATGGCTTTCAGGCTCGATCAAGGGCGTGTGTGTCACGGCGTGGTGTGCGTGGATACGGGCGAGAAATGGACTCAGGACTAAAGAAAAAGGGAACCATCACTGGCTCCCTTATTCCGTTCAATCAATCAGGTTCAAACGTTAACCACTGGATGTAGGTATCCGAAATAAACCATTGGCAAGGATAACAGAACTTTGAAGCGCCTTTTACCAAAACTTAAAATTTTTCGCGCCCGCTATCCGGAGACGGCTTCAGCAGTGCTGCTGCTGCTGAAAGATGAGCGTATCGCCACGCGCCGCCGCTTTACACGCGCCCTGCCTGACACGTCTACGCATGTCATCCGGGGAACGCTGCTGGACCTGCAGAAGAATGGGCTAATCACGCGGTCTATTGACAACGAGTACACCCTGGCAGTGTCTGCCGCGTATGCCACCAGCCTGATGCCCCTGAAGATGGGGAAGATTGAAGAATACATTCTGATGCTGCTCAACCAGCACCGGTACATCACCGCCAGAAACGTGCGTCAGGAATTTGATGTAAGTCACTCCCTCTTCCTGCAGTCAGTTAAGAAACTCATTGCCCGCGGGCTGGTGGAATACACAGACGTTCCCCTTTATGAAAACTCTGTCCGCAAGCGCCGCCATTACACCTTTAAATCACCGGAGAAAAGCCATGCCACAAGTTAAGATCAAACGCCTCACCCCTGATGCAGTACTGCCGTTCCGAGGTTCAGACGGCGCTGCTGCGTGGGATATCATCGCGCTGGACGTGAAACTCAACGTTGTACAGACGCCAGGCGCGGCACGCCAGCCGCGTGCATGGTGGATCACAACCGGGCTGGCCGTGGAGATTCCGGCAGGCTACTGCATGAAGATTTATCCCCGCTCCGGGTTGGCAGCGAATAACTTCCTGCGCTTGGCAAACAACGTGGCCATCATCGACAGCGATTACCGTGGCGAGATCAAACTGCGCATGATTGCCGATGAAGGTGGCGAGTTCATTGAGCCAAAAGCCGGAATGGTAATTGCGCAGGCAATGATCGAGAAAGTCGAGCCTGTCACCTGGAAAGAAGTCGATGAGCTGTCAGAAACCGTCCGGGGCGATAACGGCTTTGGCTCCTCTACATCGGTTCAGGCCGATCCGACGCCGACTGAGGACCATACGGCCACTACCTCGGCAGAGTTGCAGGAGACCACAGCAACTGAAGAGCCAGCAGCGACCGATACTACCAGCAGCACCTCCACCAGCAAAAAGACCACAACCAAATAAGGCCCGATCATGACCAGATACATTATCAGTAAAGAAACCGCTATTGAGCTGAACGATAAGGGCGAGATCCTTCCGCAAGATGTGGAGATTGCGCTGTTGGGCGCGCTGGGTTTTGAGCCGCAGAACGTTGAAGGCGTGACAGTGTGGGTTAACAAAAACGATCGCTTCTGGCTGTTACACCAGCAAGAACTACCGGAAGATGCCGCCATCCGCCAGGATGCTGTGAACTCTATCAACGAGAAAACCGGCGCATTGCCCCTCGCGCCGACACTTGATAATAGCTTTGCGCAACTACTCATGCGTCAGATCGCCATGAATGCGACTGGCGAGGCTTTTGTGGACGGTTCGCTGGCGGGCTCATGGCGCGTGGAGACAATCAGCCGCTTCAGGCCATATGATGTGAAACTACACGGCTTGCTGGCCGGTAAGTTACAGCCAATGAGCGTGTCACACCCCTCACTGCCACTGGCAGTTTGCCTCCTGTTCCTTCAGGCAATCGGTGTTGGCCAGCGTGCTTATGTGTACATCCCGGACGGCGCAGAAGCAGAGCCGCAACTGCTCTACATTACCCCGGAGAATGAAATTGGCCTGAAGCAGCTGGTGCCGGAAACGAACCTGTTCCGTGTTGAAGGCCTCGATAAATACGCGGTTGTCGGGCTGGATGAAGACATGGTGAAAGAGGCTACCGAAAAGGCGCAACTACAGCGCACTATCCTGCTGGCAAAGATGAAAGCCGACGTCCCACAGCCTGAGCCGGAGCTGGTGGCCACAGCGGCAACGGCAGAACCGCAGAAAGCGAAATAAAAGGCGTTAATACCTGCCAGAATTAGCAGGTTAAAGTGTTTCAGGCTGGCGCTGAAATAGCTTGTATAAATCTAAGGGTTTGGTAATTTACATAGCGGATGTTTCTTGCTTGATGTTGCCATTAGCCTTTGCTCTCCAAAGCCCCTTAATCGGGGCTTTTTTTATGTCTGCTTTGTGCCAGAAGCGGACCTATCGTGGTTTAAAAAAAACCTCATGAAGTGGCCAACTTTATGACCACTTCATATAGCTTCACATCTGCAGAACCACATCATACGAGGGATTTAGTACTAATCCTTTAACCCACGGCCTGATCGAGCGCCTCGATTGCACCTATCATGGCTTCTACAGTTGCCCTGTCAAATTCTGCCCTGTCGTTTTCATCATGCGTACCTTTATTAAGGTATCGCCATTCACGTGATTCTCCGCTAAAGCCGGTCAAAATATCGATGGGAGAAAATACGGAATTTTTATTTGGGTGATTAAAATCGGCACGACCAATTTGTCTTTTCAATTGTTCTGAGAGATTACGCAGCTCAATAGGTGCAGTTGCTGACCTCAGTTTAAGACTGAGGTTACCGTCACCGTGCTTGTTTACATAACGCCAAACCTTCCCCTTCATCAGAGATTCAAGTGACTGCCTGCATTTAGTCAGTGCTTCCCTGATTTCATTACGTCCATAATGGCTTCGCGCAGAAAGAATATAGTTCCTAGGGGCGCAGTTAAAATCCACGCGGATATGCAATTCGTCCAGACGTGGTAAAAAGCTGAAAGTTCTGGACTGTGCAGCCACAGGCGCTGGCAATAAATTCTGTATATCTTTGAAGAACTCTTCTCCGTGGCATGCCAGGATGATTTGCTTATCTGCAAAGAAGGCGTCTTCAAACAGCGTTCTCCGAATAGATTCTCTGTGATCGTCATCGATAGCATTGACAGGATCATCAAATATCAAAAGTGGACATTGCTCACTGATGTTTTTTGCCAACAAAATAGCCAACCCTATGCAGCGTACATGCCCCTCACTTAGCACATGCAGGGCATCAAAATATTGCGTTGGATTGTTCTGAAATGCCACTTCCAGCCGCTGATTCTGCATCAGGGGGAGTTTGATACAAGCGAGCTTTTCTCCTGGAGGGTCATTACGGTTGAATGCATTGTACAGAGTAACAATGCTGTCTCCGAGATTCGCAACCAACTGTTGAGGCAAACCCTCTTTATAGGCATTCAACTGCAATACGAACTGAGCATAGGATACTGAAATTTCTCTATTTTTTCTTACAACGGATTCCTCAAGTTCAACCTCTTCAATAAGCTGCCTGTTTTCCGTATCAAAGTTACCAATCAACAACTGAGCCGCAGCGATGGCTTTTTCTGTCGCACTTCTTCTTGTCTGCAATATTGTTATCTGGCGTTCTGACTCACGCAGCCCCACAAGATAACGCTGCCGTGATTCCCGCAATTTAGCAGTTGCTTCTGTTTTTTTATCTTCTTCTTCCAACTGCTGCACCTGTTTCTCCAGAAGAGACCAGGGAGTGATACCATCGCCTGATGATTGATGCAGTTTACGCCACAAAACGATGCTATTGTCTTCCCTGAATCTTTCGAGAACATTTTCATGAGGAAGAAACTGGCAGCAGGTGCCGACAACTTGCGAGACGCGGTACATCTGCTGGCTGAATGATTGCTCCAGTTGAGCTATTTCACCCTGTAAGGCAGACAAAAACTCAAGCTTCAGCAATTCCTCACTGGCATGACTGTAGGGGTTTTTTGTGACTTGCTGGAGTGGGGTATTGCAAGCAGGGCACTGTTCTGGACTAGTGCTTTGTAACTGGACGACTGCTTCGAATAAACTTTTAAACGAAACCTGCAGACTCGCCTCTGCCAATTGCTTCTTTTTGCCATACAGATCCGCCAATACAGTTTCAACAGAGCCACTTAAGTCCTTCAACATCACACAGGTAATGTGACTCTTGTTCGGAAGAGGGGTCTGCAATTCTGTCTCAAGCTGCCGAATGGCCCCGATATTTTGCTCATCCCCTTTTAATTCAATCATCATCTGCTGAAAAGAGAGGCCCTCGCGGTAGCCAGAAGCCAGCGTCTGTTCCTCAGAAGCCAGTCGTTCAAGATCCGTCTTACCCACTTCCAGTTGCTGGATGGCCCCCTCGAGTGTGCGGCGTTTTTCTGCCAGTTGAACGGCTTTTGCGCCTGTCAGATCGATGTATCTGGCATCAATCTCCGAAGTAAAATTTCGGACAAAATCATTGAATGCATCCAGCCCGAATAACGTTGATATTAGTTCGGTCTGCCTTGCCGGGGCCAGCGCCGCAATTCTTGAAAAGCTGTCGATGCGGTTTTTTTCAACAAAGCAAAAGCGGTGCTGTGCTTCGTTATCCTCAATTGCCACATCCTGCCCTTGAGCTCCAACACCAGTAATCACAGGCGCAGAAAACTGATTAACGTATGCATTTCTAAAATAGTCGGTTTGATTACGAAAGCGTTTACTTTCAGCCTCAGCAACACTGCCTAATAATGTATATTCTAGTGCTTCGCAGAAACTGGACTTCCCGGTACCATTGGGCCCATAAATAAGCACCAGACGCGAATCCAGATCAAATTCCTCCTGTCTTGCAAATCCTCTGAACGGTCCAACGGACAACTTTCTTAGCCGACTGAACGTGGGGATGCGTTCGGAGTTCTGCTCAGGCAGTGGCTGGACTTCCAGGCTGAGGGTATTCCAGGCGGACTGCGCCAGCTCTACGATACGCCTAATCCGGTGGCCCTGCGCGGTACCTAACGGGATAATACTATCCATATTATCCCACACTAGGTTCGCCATTTTTCTAACATCGCCGGGTACATCTGCTGTGTCTAAAGTTTGGAAAAAGCGCAAAAACTCGTTACTGAGCATAATTAATCCTTTTTAACTTATCGTTTTCTCTCGTTGTAAGGCAATGATAGAAAATACACCTTCAGCTTATGTATTCACATGATCTGCAGATCAAATATCTGTAGTTCCGCTCTCGTGTTGAAATGAACCCGGATGAAGACGGAATGAATCGCCTCGATTTCGATAGTCATGCCAACGTCCGCTCCTCGCTCATAGCGGACATTGGTCTGCACATCTGAGCATTGCCTCCTGTAGCGTCTTATACTCATATCAGGAGTTATATAACGCTGTTCAGAATGGAGCATTGCAATGGCCTTTCAGAGCCCCGCCCAGAATTACACTGAAACGCGCCTGAACCTGGGCGATTTGGTATATCTTTCCCCCTACTCAACCTATCTGATGCGCAGCGAAACCGACTGCCCCGGAGCCGGGATCGTTAAAGGCTCGGTGCTGGCCATCGATCGCGCCCTGACGCCCGCGCACGGCCAGCTTATCGTGGCGGAGTTTGACGGCGAGCTGACGCTAAGGCGGTTACTGCTCAATCCGGTTCCCGCTCTACAAGCGCTGGATGCGGACGAGACTGTAACGCTGCTCGATGTGAGCCAGGCGCTTCCTGTGTGGGGTGTAGTGGCTTATGCCTTAACGGATGTGGCCGGGATCGGCTTTAACGGACCCGCTGGAGAGTAAGCATGTTCGCGCTGGCCGATGCCAATAACTTTTATGCCTCCTGTGAAACCGTGTTCAGGCCCGATCTGCGCGGTAAGCCCATTGTCGTCGTTTCGAACAATGACGGCTGTGTGATCGCACGTTCGGCGGAGGCAAAGCGCCTGGGGATCAAGATGGCGGCGCCGCTGTTTCTGAATGAGCGTTTTTTCAGACAGAACGGCGTGCATGTGTTCAGTTCCAATTACGAGCTGTACGGCGATATGTCTGCCCGCATGATGGCCATACTTGGCGAAATGGCGGCTGGACAGGAGGTTTACTCCATTGATGAGTCATTTCTGGACGTCACCGGCATTGGCAATCTGATCCCGCTTGAGACGTTCGGACAACAGATGCGTGAGCGTATTCGGCAAGAAACCGGGCTGATTATCGGCGTGGGATTTGGCCCGACTAAGACATTGGCCAAACTTGCCAATCATGCGGCCAAGAAGTGGACACAGACGCGCGGCGTCGTGGACCTGTCGAGTCGGACCCGGCAGCGAAAACTTCTGCACCTGACCGACGTCGGCGATATTTGGGGTATCGGCCCGCGTATTACCAAACGCATGCACCAGCTGGGGATCACCACGGCCCTACAGCTGGCTGACAGTAACATCAGCATGATACGGAAAAACTTTGACGTCATCGTTGAGCGGACCACCCGTGAGCTTAATGGTGAATCCTGCATTGCACTGGAAGACGCCCCGCCGCCAAAGCAGAACATTTTAAACTCCAGGTCATTTGGCGAGAGGATCACAGAGCTGGAGGACATGAAGCAGGCCGTAACACTATATGCCACCCGTGCAGCAGAAAAGCTGAGAGAACAAAACTCGCGTTGTCGTCATATCAGCGTGTCAGTTTCTACCGCCAGGCACGCGGATGAACCGCAGTATTCGAATACTGCGTCGTGTATCTGCGACTATCCCACCAGCGACACGCGGGACATTATCGAATCAGCCTTGCGCGGGCTGAGCACCATCTGGCGCGACGGCTACCGGTATGCCAAAGCAGGCGTAATGCTGGGGGATTTTTACCAATCTGGTGTGGCGCAGTTTGACATGTTCAGTGAGCAGCAGCCGCGTGCAAATGCTGACGCATTAATGGCAGCGCTGGACGGCATCAATCGATCCGGTAGAGGAAAGGTGTTTTTTGCGGGACAGGGAGAACGCGATAGTGCGTGGCAGATGAAAAGGGAAATGCTATCGCCCCGCTACACCACGCGCCTGAAAGATATTCCAAGAATAAAATAACTTTGAAGGACACAAATTCCACACTTCGCCCCTTGTTTACCATTAGCATGATATAACTTAGGCGCGGTTAATAAATGATCTATAACCTTACTGAAAGGGATATAAAATGACACTACCTGTCTTTAGAGATGACCTGCAAGTTAAAGCTAATTACTCCATTAACCAAGCTAAAGAAATGGTTGGCAAGACAGTAAAATCTGTCGAAATTGGTTTTCAAAAAACAGGTGCCAAAGTCCATCAGACTGAAATGTTAATAATTACGTTTACGGATGATACTCAACTCGCAATATCAACAGGTTCTAATGCTGTAAACGTTACGTCTAACGGCGGCAACAAGCTCAATCCTTCTGATTTTCATGTAGATCTGGATTTAACTTGGGAAAGATAACAGTCTGTCGTGAGGATTAAGGCCACCTGAGTGGCCTTTGCCATGCTAATACAGCCGCCTGTGTTTTCAATATCAATGCAAAGTGGCAACCATCGACTTTGTACTTGCAGCCAGTATCATTCTCATGATCATTAGTAAGAGTAAGATTGATTAAAAAAGTGAGTCTGCTAACTATAGTGAACGCTAGAATCAACTCTGCAGCTGAATAATTTCTTCTCGCAGTGCGTCGCATTCCTTCTCAGCGTCCACCAGCCGCTGTGACAGCATCATTAGGCCGTTATGGTGTGAGTATGCCGCCAGCTGGGCTTCTGCTTTCTCAAGCTGCGCCTGCTGCGCGCCCCACTGCTGCGCATGCTTCCGTGTCACCGCCTCGATAAACATTTCCGCTGCAGCGTTCGGATCACCCTCAAACGTCACCCTTCCCTTATTCACTGTAAGCTGCGCCCGCGTCCCGTCCGAGTCGTAGAACGAGACAACCAACGGCGCCGGGATAATCGGCAGGGAAAACCTCGCGCCGGCGAAAGCGATCAATTCGCCGGCGTTTGCTGGTTCTGACGATGCGGCCGCATTTACGGCAAGGGATTGTAAGTCGGTTGGAATGGTCATGCAGGTGGCCTCTGAGTCAGTGTGACGGCCAGGATAAGCGGTTTGTGATTTAGGACGAAAGCGCATTATTCTGACGCAAACTCGACTGTTAATGTTCCACAATCCAGCATACCGAACTGCTTTTTATCAGGCGCTTTTGCTTCGTAGAACGGAACCAGCCAGATCTTATCCGGACCTTGGATTTCGCTATCAACGAACCTTATGCCATTTTTATTGGCGACTTCAGAGGCTTCACTCCAGGTTTCCCAAGCATTGGGCTGTTTGAGTCGTGCGCTTAGCACGGCTTCTTTTGCCTGCTCATTTGTGTATTTTTTACACTCTTCCAGA
Organism: Pantoea eucalypti; assembly: GCF_009646115.1. Classification (NCBI taxonomy): domain Bacteria; kingdom Pseudomonadati; phylum Pseudomonadota; class Gammaproteobacteria; order Enterobacterales; family Erwiniaceae; genus Pantoea; species Pantoea eucalypti. The sequence goes on from NZ_CP045723.1 coordinate 89,040, forward strand.
TTTGAAGCGCTGTAATACTGAGCGCCAGTTCTGAGATAAACCAGCGTACCGACGCAACCCAGGGCCAATAAAACGCCACCAGCTAATACCAAAGCGATCCCTTTTGCTGCTCTTCCTGTCATAACGCCCTCGCTCATGGATATTCATTAGGCAACATTATATACAAATAGCAATCGTTATCAATTGCAGACAAAAGCACTAGTATAAGAAACTGTATTTATTGATTATTTTATTTTTAGAATTATCAAAGCCTGTCGCTTCGCTTTTCAAGCAGTTAAACATGCTAATTAATACTGTATAAAAACCCATATGTTTCTGGCCGATGTTCGGCCTGAATTGTTATCCTCTTTATCGCGTTAACAACATGATAAACATAAGGAGATACATATGAGCGAAGGTACTTTGGTTGTAAGCGCACCGGCAGTAAGTGCTGGTGGTCCTCCTGCCGGATTTGGTAGCTATAGCCCAGGCGGCTCTACCTCTGTTCCGCCAGGTCAGGCACAAGCAATGATGTATCAACAGGTGCTTAATGGCAGCTACTTCAACAGCCAGTCCGGCCTGGATTGCGTTAATAAGAATGATCTCACGACCCTGCTGCAGTGGGTTAAAAACAATTGTTATCTGAACGACTGTGTTGTGGGTCCGGCCATGGGGACTGCTGGCATTTCTGCTATGGCGGGTAATGGTGCCCAGTGGCGTGACTGGCAATTAAACAATATGAGCGACCAGCTAAGTGGTGGTCCTTATAGCGTGGTTTCAGCACTGGCTAATTTCTTTTGGGGTAATGGTCGTCCAATGAATGTTGATATCAACAAAATTGGTCTTCAGCTCGCACCGCAGAAAATCGCTGGTTTTAATGATCAGTTAATGGCTATGAGCGCACCAGGCAGCTACAACTTCAGCCTAAAGTTTGCTTATGACACAGGTATTGATAGCCTGGTTTCTAATTACTACCTCGGCAATATCACCCTTCAGATGGAAGGTACGTTAAATCGTGATGCCTCTGGACAGTGGACATTCAACGGCGTTGTTCGCGGTTATCAGGATAACTATGACTTCAATGCATCCACTCACCGCACTAAGACTAATGAAGACATGACGACGATCGGTAACTTCCTCGGTCAACACTTCCAAGGTGTTAATTACCCAATCAATATCAATGGCGACCTAACTAGTTCTTTCTCTGGCCAATAAATTCGGAATTAGTTGATGTTAAGCCTGTCAGGTACTGCGTAGCTGGCAGGCTTAATCCGTTAACAATCCACCAGCCGGATAGCTGGTGGTCAGTCGGAAGAAGGAGAAAACGTCTACGCGATGTTCTTAATTCGTCAGGTTGCAGGGCTTTTAATCCCTTTCTACGAGCTCTACAGTTTTGCGGGTGTAGACAGTGGAGTTATCAGGAATGTCTTTATTGATAAAGCTCATTGCACCGACGGTAACGTTATTCCCGATCACCAGATTATCAGCTATTACACAGCTATTTGATCCCAGGAAAAAGTTATCGCCAATTAGAATTGAACCGTCTTTTCCCTTCCCACTGTTTCCTATTACGGAGTTTTGCGTCAGCCGCATATTGCGCCCTGCCACAACCCGCTTGGTGACTACGACGCCAACATGATGTGCGATACTCAAGCCCTCGCCTATCTTTGCGCCCAACATAATATCGCAAGCAAAGCGGCCTTTAATGCGTGAGTGAATACGGTACGCGATGCGGCGGTATCCATTTTCATAAAGGAAACTTGCTAAGCGCCACCAAAAAATGAACTTCAGCCCCGGCTTATTGCGGAGTCTTGTTGCAAGCCGAAACCAGGAAAACTTTTTCTCAATACCAATAACTTCCACATGCCAGAAGCGCTTCAGCTGCGCGTATTTCATCCCTATTCCTACCTGATTAATTCTACTTTATACATCTGCGCCTTCACGTCAAAACGTAGAGCCGCGTTTACTGTAACTCATAACCGGCCACCAGCCGGATAGCTGGTGGACAGCGGAAATCAGGATGAAACGCCAGCTCGCTTTTCTTCATCCGTCAGATAACGCACCTTGCGGGTGTAATCCTGACCTCGAAACAGCAGCGGCTGATCGGGGTTATCCAGATACTTCTGCCATTCGCTTAACGGGAAGCCACCATGAGCGCCAATCACTTCTTTTGGAATAACAGACGGCGTGCCACCAATCTTTTTGGATACCGGCCAGTTAGTCCAGTCACCCAGGTTCACCGTCTGATAGTCCAGGGTGTCCAGTGCGGCTGACAGCGGCGGCTGATCCGTTGGTGGTTGATCATCCGGGAGCGTTTCCCATGTGTCATTAAACAGGTTTACCCACAACGGGCAGAGCCTCTGCCATGTGAAGTAGGTAGCCGCCAGGAACGCGCTGTTAACATGCTGTTCCAGACCAGGCCGCACACTGTTAGCGTAATAGGCTGGCACGTTCTGATAACCACGCTTTTCAAACTTCGCGCCCATACGTCCGTTACGGAAGCATGAGTAGAGGCTGAATTTCTCCAGTTGGTAGCTCGGCATTTTCAGAAGATTTAAATCTGAGTCGATCATCAGTACGCCGGTCGAGTCCGGGCTGGCTGATAACGGAGCCTGCATTTTCAAGAGACGGCTTTTGTATATCTGCGCATAGCGGTGTGAAGGATTTGGGATCTGAATATCCAGTGTCACAACCCGCGCCTTTTCCGGCAGATTAGTAAATGCGGAAGCAGGCTGATCGGTCACGATAACTATTTCGCGCAGCTCTGGCGCATAGCGTGCTGCGAACGTGGCGCTAAGAATGGCCTCTTCAATAAAGTCAGCGCCTACAGTTGGGATAACAACGCTGGATATATCATTACGGCTATTACTTCCAGCAACCTGCGCGTAAGGGATGTTGTGGCGAGAGGTAATGCGCCGATAGTCCTTTGAGAACCGTTTTAGAAAATTCATTACTATTCCATTTTGAAAGCAATAAGCAGGTATTGAGGCCATTAAACTTAATGGCTCATAAAGTAACAAGTTTAGTTAATCTGTTTGTTTATTGTTTAACCGTTCTATGCGTCAGCTGGTGATTAACGCCACTTCGGCAAACCCAGTTGATCAAACTCAACGTAAAGCGGAGTGCCGGTCGTGTGCCGGTGGTCCACCAGCGACTCCCGGCGATCCGGTATCTCGTCTACTTCCACTGCGTTTTTGTACAGATACACCGCCTCTTCCGGGTCTTCGAAGCACCAGCGATACTGATACACGTCCGTTGGCGTGATCCCCATGCAGACGCTGAGCGTATACAGAAGGCGCAGAAGGCCGGTCCAGCTGCCATCGGGTAACTTGCGGGCGTGGATGATGCCGCATTTCGTCGTGAGATAGTCGTGAACTTCACTGTCCGGCCAGCCCTCAAAAGAGAGCCAGCCGTACTGACTTAGCCGGTCGTCCATCAGCGCCCGGATACCGGATTTTTGCTGGTGGCCAGCGCGGAGGTTTTCGACGGCTTGCGCATGATATAGGTCGGAAACTCAATGCTTGCCGCCTTATCGTGAAACAGCGCCACCGTGCGCCCCTCTGCGCCACCACCAGCGGCGATCTCAACAATCCCTGCCGGTTGCCCGTAAATATCACTGAATCGCTCTGCAAGCGCCTGAGCGACGCTGTAGCAAGCGGGATCTAAATCTGTACTTCCATCAGGCTGCTGCTGCATTTTGAAGCCGTGCGCCAGAAACAGCGCCCTGATTTCCTGTTTAATCACTGGTGTTCTTATCCTGTTGCTGACACACGGGCTAACTATTCCACTCGTTACGAAAGCGTATCTCTTCCCTGGTAGGTGTATAGGGAATAGCTTCCTCATAAATCTGGATAGCCATCTGCGCACCAAGTTTCTCTAAGTGCTTAATTTCATCAGCCCAAAAAAAACCGGCTTGAGACTCTTCGGTTGTATAGAGCGGATCCATAATGCCGAACCTTCCCGTGCTACGTTCTTGCGTCCGCCACGTCTTATCCCGATGGTTGTATACCCGGAAAAATGTATTCTTCACCGCTATATTTTCAGACAGCTGCGCGTGTTCATCTGCCGACTGGCAAACATCATTTAGATGATGCTGAATCCATTCTGACAGTTTCATCCCTTCCCGCTGCGCCTGCGCGACGTACCGGTTCTTAACTTCGGGAATGACGCGCATCTGAATCTGAGCCGTCGCAGGGGCGGCTCCTTTAACTGAATTTAAAGCCCGTGGGTCGCGTGCTTTATCGGTCATAATTAGCCTCGGTTAACTGCCCCTTCTGCCGGGGCATATTTGTCGTAAACATCGGTGAAATACTCATTACAGAATCCCAGCGCGCAATCCATTTCCTGTAACGCCGTCAGCGCATCAAGCGGGCTGCCGTCATATTCAAACAGTGAGAACTCATACGGCAGGTCAAACCGCGCTGCTGTGATGTACACCATAAACGGCAGGTTATATTCCTCGGCCTTTTCACCCATGATCATGGTCCACTCAAACGCGAACTGATATTCGCCTTCCGTGTCTATCATGGTGGCCGTACCGGTGACGGTATCCGCAGTGTGTGAAGTCACTACGATCTGCTGAGGGTCCCACCAGTCCAGCTCAAACATATTGCTGAGCGTCATTCTGTGCGCCGGTGCAGTACCCGGAAGCCAGCCTGATTTGAGGATGAAGTCGATGTGATCGCGGTAGCCCAGGTTGATCTCTTCAAAAGTGTGCTCATCGCCACTGTAGCCAAAGCAGAGGTGATTACGCAGCCAGACAACGGTCGCCAGGTCTGTGCAGTTGGTAGCCACCTGCTCGTAATTAGTTTTGATATCCGCGTAGGCTTCTGCCGCGATAAAGCCAGGCTGCTGGCTCTGCTTGATTGCGCCGGTCAGGGTGTAAGACATGTGCTGGAGCGCAGCGGTGGCAGTCATTGGAGAGATATTCATAACAGTCTTCCTTAGTGCCTGGATCCGCCAGGGCGGTGGCGCTAAAGCAGCGCCATGACGTGCAATTTATAGAGCTCACATTTGATTGTCAATACAAACAAAACCATTTAATCTCTTTTAATAAAACACTATTAATAGCTTGCTATTATACCCCGCAGGCTATAACCTACACATAGCTCGCAGGTTATACATGGAGATCGCTTAATGGCATGGGAAGTCATCACAAGAAAGCTGTTTGATGTTTGGTACGAAGGGCAGACTGAAGAGGTTCAGGAAGAAATTGCAGCATACTTCCTGATACTTGAAGAGATCGGCCCTCAATTAGGGCGTCCGCAGGTAGATCAGATTAAAGCGTCTAAGTACAAAAACATGAAAGAGTTGCGTGTACAGATAGGCGGGCACCCATTTCGCGCCTTCTTTGCCTTTGACCCGGAACGTAAAGCGATTGTTCTGTGTGCCGGAGACAAAAAGGGTGAAGACGAAAAATTGTTCTACAAACGTATGATTAAAATTGCAGATACCGAGTTCACTTCGCATCTGGAATCACCGGAGACTAAAGACGATGGCAACGCTTAAAGAAATGATGGCTAAACGCTCCCCGGAAAGCCGTGCGCGCATCGAGGCGCGTGCTGCTGAAATCCGTCAGGAAATTACACTTGCCAAGCTGCGTGAAGAATTATCTGTTTCACAGACTCATTTAGCTGAAGTGTTAGGCGTAAAGCAGCCTTCTGTGGCGAAAATGGAGAAGGTTGATAACGATCCTAAGCTGTCTACGTTAAGACGCTACATCGCTGCTCTGGGCGGAGAGCTGGCGCTCGACGTGACGCTACCTGATGGCAAGCGCATTGCACTGAGCCTGTAACACGCTCTAATCTTAATATTTAAAACCCGCTTCGGCGGGTTTTTTATTATTGCCTTCATTAATTTATACGTTTAGAGTCTTTAGCCAGCATAATCTGCACTATAGATTAATATAGTCATCATCTATATGAATTATTTATTAAGAAAGGAAATCTA